>CAMCJW010000104.1 GCA_945875195.1 Chitinophaga pinensis
ATACTGATATCATGATATTGGCAGAGGAAGGCATGGAAGAATATATGAAGGTATTGAACAAAGATTTATGAGGCAGGGCGAAATTTGGAATGCTATCCTCAATCCCACAGAAGGCAGTGAGCAAGCAGGATTTAGGCCTGTAATAATTATGAGTGGAAATTTGGCCAATGAATATGCACCCGTAATTTTATGCTGCCCGCTAACTACAAAATTGAAGCATTATAAAGGCAATCCCATTCTTGAACCCAATGCGCAAAATGGATTAAGCTCAACCTCCGAAGCAATGGTTATACATTTAAGGAGCATTACAAAAAGCCGACTCAAAAACAGGCTAGGTGCAGTTTCTCCTCAAGTGGTTTTGGCACTAAAGCAGACCATTAATGACTTGCTGAATTATTGAAATTCTATCTATTTTTGGTCTTTTTTGTTAATTATATATTTTACTAACTAGCTGAATTTATATTTATTATATTTTTATTTTGTACTTTTTTGGAATTCAATTCCAAAAAAAGACAGTTAATGGATCCTATTATTTTTGTGAAAAAAGGTTAATTTTGATTCATGGAAGTGCGCGAGCCAGATATGAGTTTTAATGGGTATACCTATGCCGATTATTTAACTTGGACCATCCCAGAAATGGTTGAGTTAATAAAAGGTAGGGTGTTTAAAATGGCTGCTGCCCCTCGGCGCCGGCATCAAAAAGTTGCAGGGGAGGTTTTTAAACGAATAAGTTACTATTTAGAGGGAAAAAAATGTGATGTATATATCGCACCATTTGATGTACGCCTACCTATTCACTCCAAAAAGAACGAAGATATTTACACCGTTGTACAACCAGATATTTGTGTTATTTGCGACCCCACAAAATTAGATGATGCAGGTTGCATTGGCGCGCCAGATATTGTGGTAGAAATTTTATCGCCAGGCAATAACCGCAAGGAGCTGCAAAACAAGTATGAGGTATATGAAGAAAGCGGCGTATTAGAATATTGGGTGATCCATCCTGATGAACAAACCTTACTAATTTACACCTTGGTAAATGGCAAATACCAAGCCTCTAAATTATTTACTACTGGTGATTTTATTACAACGCCAATTCTGCCAGACTTTGTGCTGGATTTGGAGCAGGTTTTTGCGGAGAATTAGGAACAATTTTTCTTTATTATTCAGGCTTTAATTGGAAATTTCCCAATAAAATCCCTTTTACAGTTATGTCTTCGTCAAGTTCTTCCCAACGCAAGGCATAGCCGTTTAAGCGAATGGTTACTTTTGAAAGCTGTTCGTCATTAGCATCCTTTAAAAGTTTAAAGCGTGAAGCAGGAAAACCAAGAATACGGTCGTCTGTAAGTTGGATATAAACTATCCTATTTTTAACCCAAACATCTGAAGCAATAGGTTCAGCAATGGTTTCAGTATTATTTAGTATGATACTCATTATATTTTAAAATTAAAAAGTTCAAATTTTCATATACATGCTTTTCTATTTCTCTAATTTCGTGCGGTCTAAGGTTAATGTTCCCAGCAAGTTTTATAGGTTGTAACCAATATTTACATTCACCATCCGAAGTTGACACATGAATATGTGGAGGCTCATTTCCTTCATCAGAATAAAAATGAAATCTAAGGTTTCCAATTCTTAAAATGGTAGGCATATAATAATCAAATATAGTAAAATCGTTAGAAATTTAAAGAGTTGTTTTACCTTTACTTTTATATAACTTTGATAAAAGATTAATTTATGAGCACACTAGAAATGAAGATAAGGATAATTGATCAAATCATTCACTTAAGTGATGATAGTTTGGTTATGGAAATTAATTCATTATTGTCGTTCCATAATAGTGAGTCTGAAATTGACCTTAGTCCCACACAACTGGCTAACATAAAAGAATCAGAAGCACAAATAGCTGCAGGGCAGTTTAATGAAAGCAGCGCTCTTTGGAATAAAGTAGATTCATGGCTAGATCAAAAATAGTTTGGAGCTCACTTGCCGAAAAAGAATTGATGGAGGTTCTTGAATATTGAAAAAAAATATTCAATGACGCGCTTTCCAATCATTCACCACTTAAAAGATTTTATTGGCTTAGAAAGCAAAAGGCGAGAGAGATAAGGATAAACTATCCTTTTAAATAGAGTCCAACAATAGCAGCCATCTGTGCAATCCAAAATCCCACCATCCATTTTATTAAATCCACTTTATCGTCTTTGGTTAAAAAGACATCTCTATTTGCAGTCATGAGTGATTTACTTATTATACAAATATAAGAAAAAAATTAAATTGAATCGACATTGAGTTTTTCAATGGCCTTGCGTAGTCTTTTATCATCATCAGCTTTTAACAAAAAAAGCCTGCCTTTTGGGCAAGCTTTTTTTTGTTCAGTTAAAATGCCTATAGCCTAAGGCTAACAGCTTACTAAATAGGGCATTTAGACAACACAATACTAACTTGCTGTGTTTGCGTTTTATCTACAATAGTTTCTGTAATATAATCTTCTCTAGTTTCTTTTGATCCATCATTGTAATAAACAGAGAATCTATACTTTTGGCCATTTTCTATGGTAGTTTCTGGCAATTGCAATTTATTATAGGTTTTACCATCTATGGTTACCGTTTCCATGGATGCTCTTAACCATTCTACAGTTCCACCGCCAGTTTGTACAATTGCACCGTCTCTTGGCGCCACTCTTCTGCCTGGTTGGGCAGGGTCATTTGGATTGGCAGAACCTAAGTAAGTTGCTTCATTAATATAATACACCGTATAATTTTCTGGTAAAATAATTTGTGAACCATTGGTGCATTTCACTTCTAAGATACTTGTAACTTTACCGGGTGTAGCTACATCACCTGCATCTACCAAGGTACCACATAATTTACCTTCATAAATAGTAACACCGTCTAGTACTAACATATATATGGAATTGGCATTTGGTTCGAATCTAGTATTAATGTTATGTGTTTGGCCTCCTGGATATTCCCATTCCCAAACAAAGAATTCTTTTTTAGGGATAAAGGTACCATCCGTAAGCAATACTTCAAAGATTTTAACAAATTTAACATTATAACCAACTTTCAATCCAATTTTCAAAATAAACTCTTGACCACACTTGGGAGCAATAATACCAACTGCCCAATTAGAAAGGTGTTTTACGGGCATTTGCGCCTCTAACCTATTGTTGCTATTTAAGGCAATAGTGGCAGTGCCTTCTTTTACCCAATTTTCACCCTCAGATTTACTATAAATATCTATTACATCGCCTGATTTGTATTTGGCTTGGGTTAAAGGATTAATTTGATCTTCAGAAATTTCCATAGAAACATTTAGAGGCTTGCTAAAATCTGTAACAGATTTTCCGCCAGCCGTCATACTCATGTCTATCCAACCTGCAGGTTCAAAAGAACCTTCTTGTGTTGGGTTTCCATTGGCATCTTTTACGCCAGAAAAGTCAAAACCGCCAGGGAAAGAAAGGTAAGACTCTTTAGTACCTGTTGTAAATTGTAAAACCTTGGCTTCAACAGCTCCTGTTACAGGTTGTCCGTCTTTATCTAGCAATTGAGTGCCTGCCTCTATAGCAATTTTTAGTGCTTCTGTTTTTTCTGCAGTTGCAGGAATAGATATGCTGCTAGTATCTGTGGTTTTGCCGTCACTGCCAGTAGTTACTGTTTTTTCTTCTCCTTTAGCACCTGCAGGTGGGTTATTAAAACTTACCACATAAATGTCTGTTCTAATGGGGTCTAAACTGGTAAGGGTAATTGGGTACTCTAAAGGTAGGTAACCAGGTAAGTTAACATTAACCGTAAACTTAATAGGGTTGCTGGCAGAAACAGGTGTACCTTTTCTAATAGAAAAAGAGATAGCGCCTTCAAAAAGGTAAATAGTTTTAGAGGCACCAGAGCTATACACATAAGGTGCACCAGGGCCAGAAATGGTAACTGGCACGGTTCCAGCTACAATAGTTTGGTTTTTTGCATCGCGAATAATTAATTCGCTAGGTGCGGTAACAGCATCAGCCTTTATGCTAATGATAATACCTTCTGTAGGGTTTTTTAATTTGCAAGCGTCCAAAAATAGGAGGCTTGAGCCAAGCACTACCAATAGTGCAACAAGGCTAAAAATGTTCTTTTTCATATTGTTATTTTGTTATTTTAAAGTTAAATCCAAAGTTCATCATTGGCAAAAAGGTAAAGCCACTCATATTGTCTTGTAAAACCTTTTCATTAGAAGAGGTAGGTTCAAGCATACCGGTTGCGGCAAAAGTAACTTGAGGTTTTGTGATATAATAACCACCAACTTCAAAGTTAAAACTGAACCTAGTTTTAGGCACTGCACGGCCAAAGCCTAATCCTATGTATGGGCAAATTGGTCCAACTTTGATGCCTACATCTATGATGCCAACTTCATCAGGTGATATCATAATATCGCCTTGTACAACAGAATCTTTTACTTTAGCAGTTGCACTTATATCTGAAAGCATATAAGCCAATCCACCTGTAATTTTAAAGGCATTTTTGAAGGGGTGAAAGTCTACCAAAGCTTGAATAGAGCCTAATTTGATATCGCCATTGATAACTAATTTGGTGCCATCAAAATCGTATTCAAAATTGGTAAGTTTAAAAGGCATATACATGCCACCAACCCTAACTGCAAGCATTCTTTTGCTTCCAATGTTTTGTGCAAATTGCAAACCAACACCATTGGTAGAAAGATTTAAGCCAATGGCTGAACCAGCAGGCTGAGTTTCAATTTTGGCTGCTGCTTCGGCTTTTGTTGCTGTTGGTGTTTGTTCAACAGGTTTGGTGTTGGTTGGTGCTTGTGCCAAAAGTTGCATACTTGCGGCTAACAATAATAAAGACAGGATAGATTTTTTCATGTATTAAGTTGTAAGTTTTAGGAAAACAAACTTAAAACGATATACTTTGGTAAAGTTTTTTTTGTGAGATTTAGGCCGATTTTTGGGAAGTTTGGCTGCCAAAAATTTATAGAGTTAAAACTTCCCAAATACAAGAAGTATTTTCCCAATATTGCTAAAACTATTTTGTTGAATGGTATATTGTAAAATTATTTGGATTAATATGCTCAGACGGTTCTTGTTTTATTTTGTTGTTTTTATTCTATCAGCTTCTTTGCGTGCAAATATTGTTGCTAGCAATAGTTCAAAGACAATTTTTTTAACATTAAAGGATTCCTTAAAGGTTAAGGATTTGATCGGTTTAATGGACAATAATTCAGTTAGTGATAAAAATGTAGCGGTTGAATTTGGACATAAAGCATTGAGCTTAGCTCATCAAATAAATTGGAAACCTGGTATGGCTATGGCCCACGGAAAAATAGGTAGAATTTATTGGAGTATTGGAAAGTATTCGATGGCATTATCTCATCATGGAACAGCATTGAAAATATTTAAGGATTTAAAATATTGGAAAGATTACTGGGATGTTATGATGATGATTGGGCAAGATTATGCCAATGCTACTCAATACGATAAATCTCTTATCTTTTTAAAATTGGCTTTACATCAATACAAAATCAACAATGATGTAGCTGGTGTGCCCTATGTTTTGGCAATTTTAACTTGGGTTTATGAAGCAAAAGGAGATTATTTAGTGGCCTCACAATATATTTTTGAACAAATTAAGAGTGTTGAGCAAAGTGGTGATACCCTTGCCTTGCTTTCGGCTTATTTAGGTTTGGCCTCAAATTATATTTATTTACAAAAAGGATTAGAGGCTGAGGAAATAATAGAAACTTGGTTGCCAACCATTCAAAGAATAAATTATCCATATAGACAAATAGATTACTACCTTCTTAAAGGAAGTGTTCTTAACTTAAGAAATCAATTTGACAGTGCCCTTTTTTGTTTTGAGGAAGAGAAGGCTACTGCGCGAAGAGTTTCTAATAATTATTGGATTGCTGATGGATTTTTATCGATAGGGAATATTTACTATGAAAGAAATAATTATGAAATGGCATTGGTTAATTATGATTCGGCGTATTTTTATTTTAAAAGTGATAACCAAACAAAAGAATTAGGCAGTATTGCTGGTAAAATAGGTATATGCCTAATAAAAACCAATAGATTAAATGAAGCCAAAGATTATATCAATGCAGCCAACAAACACATTCAATTATTTGACAGCCCTGTTGCTAAACTAGAATATTATTATGCCAAGTATTTATTTGACAGTGCATCCCAAAATTGGCAAAGTGCATTTAACTATTTAAAGCTAAATGAAAATCTAAAGGATAGTCTCTTTAACAAAACCAAATTGCAACAATTACTTGAATTGCAAATAAGGCACGAAACGGAGATGCGGGAGGATTTGCTGAAAAATGACAAGGAAACATTGGGCATAACTCTTTTCTTACTAGCATTTATTACTTTGGCTTTGGCTGCTTTTTATGTTCAACTTAAAAGAAACAATAAAAAGATTCAGGACGCAAATAACATTCAGCGTACCATGTTAAATGAAATACATCACCGTGTAAAAAACAACCTTCAGCTTATTTCGGGATTTATGCAATTGCAATTGATGAAAACCACTGATTTGAAGGGAAGAGACGCCTTAGAGGAAAGCATCAATAATATCAATGTGGTATCACTGGTGCACGAGAATTTATATAGCCAATCTACGGATATGGTGGAGTTACATAAGTATGTCGAAACCTTGATTCATAATATTCAATCATTAATTGTTATGGCAAAGCAACCCCTAATTCTGTTTCATTGCGATGATATAAAGTTAAATATCGATCAAACTATTCCCCTCGGTTTGATCCTAAATGAATTGATAACAAATTCGATGAAACATGCTTTTCCTAATTTAGGGGATACTCCAGGAAATATAACCATTGAGTTAATACATGCAAACAAAAACATAATGCTTCATTATAAAGATAACGGTTGCGGTTATGAAGATAATATTAATTCAAATAAAGACTCGACAGGTTTAAAGCTATTAAAAATGTTGGTTCAGGAATTACAAGGAGAATATGTAATGAAGGGAAGTGATGGTTTTGAATTTGAGATGAGTTTTATAGCAAAAAGCGATAATAAAAAGTAATATACCCAATTCATGAAAAAACGTATTTACATAGTAGAGGATATTTCCATCATCAGGTTAATGCTAGAGGAATGTATGATTGAGAATGGTTTTGATGTCTGCGGTTCTTGTCCGGAAGCCGAAAAAGCCTGGGTAGAAATTAGTAAATTTAAGCCTGATTTGGTGTTATTAGATATACAATTAGTAGGTAATAAAAATGGGATTTGGCTGGGCAAGAAGCTGAATGAGGAGCTTCATATACCTTTTGTTTATATAACAGCCAACCAAGACGAAAGGATGTCTACTGAGATTTTGGAAACAAGTCCTGTTGGTTTCATAGTTAAGCCTATCAACACCATTCAATTAATTTTAACAGTTAAAATTGCCCTGAACCTAAATACCACCACACAAAAGAAGCAAGTAATAATACAAGATGGTTTAAAAGCAATCAATCTTACCATAGAAGATATATACTTCATGCAATCTGATGGCAATTATTTAAATATCTATTTAGAGACCACACATTTTTTAATTAGGAGCACCCTTGATGCCTTTTTAATAAAATTGAACCAAGATTCTTTTGTGCGCATTCACCAGCGCTATGCTATCAACACCCACAAAGAATTTAAACTTGAAGGCGATAATATCTATATAAAAAACAGTATCCTAAAAATCTCAGACAAATACAAAAGCGAGATTAAATTGAGGATGAAATAGTACCCATTCGCCCGTTCGACAAGCTCATGGTGAGCTTGTCGCTTGGTCATGGTGAGCTTGTCGAACCACATAAAAAAAAATAGCCTGCCTTTTGCAAGACAAGCTCTTTTTTTAATTACAAAAGGAAATAATCCTTGCGCAAAATCTTATGACTTAAATAGGGCAATTAGGTAATATAATAATCACATCTTGACCACCTGCATCCAAAACTTCTTGTACTATTGGAGCTGGTGTAACATAATCTTCTCTACTTTCATTATTTCCATCATTGTAATAAACAGAAAAGCGGTATTTTTCACCAACCTCCACATCTTTTTTAGGAATGGTTAAAGTGTTAATGATTTCACCTTCTATAGTTTGATTGATAATGGTAGCCTCTTTCCAATCTTTGCCATCAATTTCAGGATCTCTAGGGTCAATTTTTCTGCCAGTTGCTGGGTTAATGGTATTTTGGTAATCGCTTTCATTAACATAGTAAACTTTGTAATTATTTGGTAATAGCACTCCGCTGCCATTGGTGCATTTGATTAAAATATTGTTTGTTAAATTATCTACTGACCCAATGGTTCCTAAGTTAATTATAGAGCCACAAAGTGGACCAGTATATAAAGGAAGTCCCTTAAATACCTCAATTCTGTATACTTGATTATTCAATGGCACAAATTCACTTGTTACACTAACTATACCTGTCCCACTAACTTCCTCATAAATATTAACCTCATCTACTTCGTTCCAATATTCATCACCACCAGCTAATAAATTTTCATAAATTTTAAAACTTATTCTAGAGTAACCTTTAGGCACGTTAACAGTTAAACGCAATGGTTCACCGCACTTAGGAATGAAAATACCCATACCCCAAACAGATAAATGTTTTACGGGCATTTGAGCTTCTAATTTACTATTGCTATTTAAAGCGATTGTAGCAGTTCCTTCTTTTACCCAGTTGTTTTCTCCTGCACTTTTGCTGTAAATATCAATAACATCGCCTACTTTGTATTTGGCATTGGTTAATTTATTTATTTGGTTAGCATCTATTTCCATAGAAACTATGAGGGGCTTATCAAAACTTTTTACAGATTTTCCACCTACACTCATGCTTATATCTATCCAACCAGCAGGAGAGAAACCCCCAGCAGGTATTTTGTTTCCATTGGCATCTTTTAACTCATTAAATTCTAAACCTCCTGGAAAAGAGTTCAATGATTCTATAGTACCTGCAGTGAACTGCATCACTTTAGCTTCAACAGCACCGCTTACAGCCTGACCTGAGGCATCTAGCAATTTGGTACCTGCGGCAATAGCAATTTTTAAGGCCTCTTTTTTGTCGGCGGTAGCAGGTATTACAATGCTAGAGGTATCGGTTGTTTTGCCATCGGTACCTGTGGCAACAGTTTTGGAAGATGCAGCTGCGCCTGAAGGTGGAGCACTAATATTTACCAAGTAGGCTTCTTGTTGGAT
>CAMCJW010000105.1 GCA_945875195.1 Chitinophaga pinensis
TTGAGGATATAAGAAATGATGCCGAAACCTTAGGTGGAATGTTACTTGAGCTCAATGCACATTTGCCAAAAATGGGTCAAATAATTGCATTTCAAAATTATTCATTTAAGGTAGAGTCTGTTGATGCAAGAAAAATAAAGAGAGTTAAAGTTACGTTTGAACCTAATAATGATAGCCAAAACTAGTTTAATATGTATCACATTATTGTTACTTTTCTCTTGCAGAAATGAACAACAAACTACCCCTCGCCCAAGAGGATACCAAAGAATAGATTATCCTAAAAAAGAGTTCAAAAGATATTACCTCAATAATTGTCATTATAGCTTCGAATTACCTGCCTATGCAGAAGTGAAGCCTGATAACTATCCTGGTGCAGAGGAATGCTGGTACAATGTTTATTATAAACCTTTTGGGGCAACTTTACACTTAAGCTACAGGTCTGTTAAAGATAGAAAAGACCTATTTAAATTATTGAATGATTCACGCGAAATGGTATTTAAACACGTAATGCGTGCCGATCAAATTGTAGAAAATTATATTGCTACAGATAAATATCATGGCATTTTCTATGAATTAGATGGAAGCACTGCAACCAATGCGCAATTTTATGTAACAGATAGCACCACAAATTTTTTAAGAGGCTCCTTGTACTTTGAATCAAAAACAAATCAAGATTCAATTGCCCCAGTTCTTAAGTTTTTAAAGGCAGATATGTTAAAACTCATTGAAACCCTTGAATGGGAAAAATGATTAGCGCAATAATGTGAAATTACCCTTCTTAATGTATTTTGATTCGTCCCAGCCTGTATATTCTACGATATAGAAATATACATCGCCTTGAGTTGATTCTCCTTTGTAGGTGCCGTTGAAACCATCCTTCTTGTTATAAGTTTCAAATATTCTTTCACCCCATCTATTATAAACTTGTAAGTGATAATTCTTTACAAACACTGGAACCATATGGTAAATATCGTTGAGGCCATCACCATTTTGGGTAAATGCATTTGGCGTGTATAATAATGGCCTTTGAATTAAATCTATGGTATTGGATCTACTAGTTTGGTTGTTACCAAAGATATTTTCATAAGCCAAAATACTGTACTCATACAAACCATTATCGTAATTAAGCTGCTTATCAATTGCCATCAAAGGCTTATCAAACTTGGTAACGAATAAATTGTCTGTATAAATGCCAGGTTCTGTTTTTAAAACCTCATACTTGTTAATTCCTTGTGCCCAATATTCATAAGGTTGCCAGCTCATATTGTTTTCAAATGGGATGGCATCACCTTGAAGTAAAATGGTACAAGCAATTTTGTTTTGAATACTGGTGTTTCCGCATAAATCAATATTTACTAATTGGTAGCAATAGCTGTATTTATCTACTTCAACATCCTCATCTATAAAGACCGTATCTGAAAGGTTCCTTATTTCCTTTTGTTGTTCAAAATTACCGCTTCGTCCTGTTCTTTTTAAAATTCTATAACGCCAGAAACTATCTGCTTCTGCTTGTTCAAAAACTAGGTTTATTTCTTTATCATTTACCACAGTAGCTGTATAAATTTCTAAGGTTGGTGAAGGACTACTATTTGATTGCGCACAAGAAACCAAACTGGTATCCCCAAAATAGTCGCACACGTCACTAGAGGTTAAAGAATAGCATACAGAAACATTTGAATTTATTGGGTAATTATCAATGTATTTTGTGGTGCTTAAATCGCTAAATGTGGCTATTATAGTACTAACGCCATTTACCTTTCTCAATAAATATAGATTTTTACTCAAGGCCGATTTTTGAAACAGAGGCCACTCAATTGAAACAGAATCTGAACTTATTTTTTGCGGGCAAAATGCTGTGGGTGCAGTTGATGGGTTAGGGGGTATGATAACAAATTTAATCAATTTTTGGGCTAGCCTAAAATTAGGGCAGGCATTATCACGGGCAAAAATAATTAAATCAATTGTATCGTTGCTTATATCATTGCAATCGGGAATCCAGTTGACATTTAATAAGGCTGCACCTAGTCCATTGGTCACTTTATAATTTCCTTCTTTTTGAGAAATAAATTTACCACCTAGGTTCAAAAATAATGAATCTTTGGTATTGGTTAATTCAAGAAAGAAATTTTGCGCAAAGGTGTCGAAAGCATGTAAGGTAAAAATCTCCGGTTGAAGATTAATAAAAACATTGCTAGTATCTTGGGTAAATAAACTGCAAATAACTCTCGACGAATCCCCTGTACGCCTGCAGCTGTTGAGACTTATCATTTGATAGCAATAATTGGTATTGAGGTTGTTAATGGCAATAACATCGTTATAAGATGTATTTATCTGAGAGCTAATAGAATCATAAACTTGCATTGCTCCATTATTCACACTTCTAAATACTTGGTAATTTAAAAAATCAGAATTTGGTGTACTGTTTATCCATGAAAGCTTTAGAGTATTGTCATTTACAACCCTTATGCATTCAGGAAAAGGCGGCGCAATTGGTTCAGACAGAACTAGAATTTTTATTTTACCCAATACTTCATTTGGAACTGGGCAGGCATCATCTATCACCTTTACGTCTATTACAATTGTATCGGTACTGTAATCTGAACACAGTGTTTTCCAATCTAAAACTGCACTTACTAAACCCGGAACGTTGCTATTTATAGTGATTTTTGCAGGGCTATTGGTTCGATCCAAAACAGCGCCAGAATAAGTCATAACAAGGTTATCTCCTCCTGGATCATTGGCTGAGAAGTTATAGTTTAAGGTTCGACCTGCAATTACGGTGAGGAAAGTGTCCTTAAAATTTGGTGGGATAATGTATGTTCTCATATCAAACTTAAACATCCCCAAATTGCATCCACCTTGATTTAGGTCAAAAGCTCTTTTGCTAGGGTTAACTCTTGAATAGGCTGTTGGGGTTGTAGGGAAATCATTTAAGCCATTACAGCCAGCACAAACCGCTTGGTATACTATGCCAGATTTATCGAAATGGCTGGTACCTCCATCAACATGTTCTTGACTTTGGCCACCTCCATAAAAACTTGCATACAGTAAGTTGGTAAAATTCGGACTCAAAGCCATTAAATAAAAATCGGAACCATCTGTTGTTTTTTGAAAAGCATCAGCTGTAGTAGGAAATTGGAAAACATTGTCCATTCCATTGTGGTATGATTGATTGGTGCCACCTCCCCAACCACTCACATAAATCCTTCCACATACATCTACCAAGAATGCTGCAGGAGACAATGATGGCTCAGTACCTGCTTTTCCAAATGTGGTAGAAATTAATAGCGTAGTTAAGCTGGAATTAAACTTTTGCAAGAATTGTTTACCATTGGTAATCCCATAGGTGCCAGCACTTTTTGGCATATTTCCTTTGGTTTGACCCAAGGTGTAAATATTATTTTGATCATCTGTTTGCACATGAAAAATTTGGTCGTAGGTACTTGTACCCGTATAGATAAATCTCTGCTTAACACCACTGCTCGAATATTTTGCAACAAAGCCATCTACATTGCCTTGGTATGGAGAGAGTGTTGTGCCAAATTGTAAATTATTACTGTTAGTACCTCCACCTATAATAGGTTCATTTAAATTATTGATACAAATAGAATGTGCAGATTCATCGCCCGAACCACCCACAAATGTGCTAAATTGGATCAAGCTTAATCCATTGTTTAATTTAACTACATAGCCATCTTGCGAACCGCCACCATAAATAAATTGAGCAGCATTGATAAGCGGAATTCCTTGTAAGTGGGTAGATTTAGTGCAGGTTGAAATATAAATACTTCCGGATAAATCAGTCATAACTTCGCCTCTATACCAATCAGAATAATTATACGGGAGTTGGTGTGTTTGACTGAAAAACGGTACATGGGGTTCTCCATTGATACCATCATCCTGTGTGCCTCCAATGTAAGTGGATGCTAGTAGAGAGGAGCCCGCGTTGTTTAGTTTCATCACAAAAACATCGGAACCACCATTATAAGTTTTATCAAAGCCTGATGCAGATACCGGAAAATCAATTGAATTAGTAGTTCCAAAAATGATGATTTCGTTGTTTGGTCCAACAGTAACACTATGTGGTTGTTCATTATCTGTTCCACCAATGAATGTTCCAAACAATAAACTTGTTCCGGTTGGGTTAAATTTTACGATGAATGCATCACGCGCATATTCTCCATTTAATCCGCTTCCACCAGCAAAGGTGAGGTCGTAAGCGCCGGTGGTTGTTGGAAAATTTGCTGCATAAACTGTTCCTGCTCCAAAGGCATTTCCTGCTGCATCGAAGCTTGCGGCAAACCCAAAATTATCTGCTGCACTGCCAACATAGGAGCCAAAAACCACAGCGGGATCAATGACTAGCGGTGATTTGGGGTCGTAAGTATCCAATTTAAATTTAACAATGTCTTTGTTCAAAACAAATTTTGTAGGGATCATTTTTTGAACCTCATCAAATTGCTGGTAACTGTAGGGTTCCTGCTCAACTAACTCTCCTAAACTGGTTGTTATCTTTAATTGATTTTTGTTCAATAGAAGTTCATTGGCGCCTAAATACTGCCAAGAAATTGCGTTTGGATCAGCCCCAACTTGCAAAATAAAATTAACTTTTATGGCATCGCCTTGCGTAATTATTTCAAGGTCTGTTTTAGGATAAATATTCTTTAAAACAATTTTTTTATAGGCATAAACATTGCTTGCCCATTGAGAAGGATTGCCAACAAAAAAATTATAATATTCTGCGCTCTTAAGGTCCTTTAAAATTTGGGGATTTGGATTGGCATTCAGAAAATTAACTTTTACCGAGTGAAATTTTGCTTTCTTTATGTCTTTTCCATGCTGGTATTCATGCGTTGCCTCTTTGTCCACGAAAAGATAAGTAAGGCAGTTTCTTTCAATGAATATGTTTCCAATGGGAATATCTGCTTTAAACAAAATATTTTCTTTCCATTGTCCTTTATTTTCCGTAAATTGAATGGCAGATTTAGGTAGATTTATGGCAAGCAATTCCTGCTGAAATACTAGCATTAACAAGCAGTTCAGAGAAATAATCGTCCAAAAGGACAGGTATTTTTGCTTTAAGTTCAAATAATGAGGTAAATATATACAAAATGAAAGACAAAAATAAACCTAATTTAGTTGTTTTAAGTGGAGCAGGAATTAGTCAGGAAAGTGGATTGAATACTTTTAGAGACACCGACGGGCTTTGGGAAGGTCATAAAATTGAGGATGTTGCAACGCCAGAAGCTTGGCAGAAGGACAAATTAATGGTTCTGAATTTTTACAATTTAAGGAGAAAAGCAGTTTTGGATGCTGTTCCTAATAACGCACATCTAAGCTTAAAAAAACTAGAAGAATATTTTAACGTGCAAATTATTACCCAAAATGTAGATGATTTGCATGAAAGGGCTGGGAGCTCAAATATCATGCACCTGCATGGAAGTATTTTGGAAAGTAGGAGCATACAAAATCCCAGTTTAATTTATCCCATAAATGGAGCGGATCTAAATATAGGAGATTTGTGTGAATTGGGCAGCCAATTGAGACCAAATATTGTATGGTTTGGTGAAGAGGTTCCTATGATTCCACACGCAGCAGAATGGGTAAAAAATGCATCCGTTTTTTTAATAGTTGGCACCTCTCTTCAAGTATATCCAGCTGCTGGTTTAGTTAGGTATTTTCCATCGCAAAAACCTTTGTATATCATCGATCCTAAACCAATGCCTTTTATGAGAAATAGTCAAACGCGACATATCCAAAAGACAGCAGTGGAAGGCATGGTTGAATTAGAAAAAATGTTACTTGAAATGTTGTGATGATAGGAGTTAAAAAAATTGAACAAATTGTTGTTATTTTGAGCCTTGTTTAGGTTTAAAATTTATGAATAAAAAAAATGAATTATCCATCGCTTTGATCCAAACATCCTTGGTATGGGAAGATTTTACGGCAAACATTCAACACATTCATGAGCAAATAATTTCTTTACCTAAAGAAATAGACCTAATTGTATTGCCAGAAATGTTTACAACTGGTTTTACCATGCGCCCAGAAATATTTAAGGATACCATAGAAAATGATACCCATGAACACTTATTGAAATGGGCTCAATTAACTGGTGCAGCTATATGTGGCAGCCATTTGGTAAAATTCAATAGACATTATTTTAATCGCTTTGTTTGGGTCGAACCAAATGGAAATAAATACTTTTATGATAAAGCCCATTTGTTTAGGATGGGTGAAGAACAGTTGCATTACCAAAAAGGAAACAAAAGATTGATCATTGATTACAAGGGATGGAAAATTGCTCCATTTATCTGTTATGATTTACGCTTTCCAGTTTGGATCAGAAAGACAAAAGAATTTGATTATGATTTATTGTTATTTGTAGCCAATTGGCCTGAGAAAAGAAATGCACATTGGAAAGCTTTAACTTTGGCTAGGGCCATTGAAAATCAAGCTTATGTTATTGCTGTAAATAGAGTGGGTAAAGATGGCAATGATATTTATCATTCTGGTGATTCATGTTTAATTTCTCCTCTAGGAGAAGTTTTATATACGCTTGAGCATGAGGCTGCAAATAAAATATTAAGTATATCTTTTAATACTCTGGAAAAATATAAAGAAAGTTTCCCCGTTGGTTTAGATGCAGATAAGTTTGAAATTAGTTAAAGTTGCAACGATATTGCAACAGAATCCATCCTAAATAAGTTAAAGAGAAGATATGATTATGTTTAAAAAATATGTTTACGTGCTTTTTGCATTAGCCTTGCCAGTTTTAAGTACAAGTGGCCAGAATAAACCGGCAGCAACTAAAACAATACCTCTGGTTGGCCAAGGAATTTTGCAGTTTGATTATGATCGATTTGATTTTGGGAATGTAAATGAAAAAGGAGGCAGGGTTTTTCATGATTTTAGATTTGTAAACAATGGAAAGGGGCCTATAAAAATAACCAATGTAATAACTTCTTGCGGATGTACTCATTCAGAATGGACTCGCACGCCAATAAATCCTGGAGATTCAGGGATAATTCGTGCAAGTTTTGACCCCGATGGCAGACAAGGTAAATTTGATAAAACACTTACTGTAGAGACTGACGGCTCCCCTACAAATCACAACTTGGTGATAAAAGGCCATGTTTACCCTGCCAAATTCAATTTTGCCGAAACCTACAAATACCAATATGGCAACATTGCTGTTGTAACCAATAACTTTAATTTTGCAGCAGTAAAAAGCAACGGATATGATTCAACCGAAATAGGCCTATACAATATGGGTAATAAAAAAGTTTATGTTTATAAAATTGAAACTCCTTCAAACATATTAACCACAAGACCCTACGACCATATGCCTCCCAATACGGAGATGCGAATTCCATTAAAGTATTACCCCAAAGTACCTATTGAATATGGCCCCATTCGCCAAGAGTTTCGCATCTATACCAATGACGATTCGCTCCCAATTAAGCGATTTTTTGTTACCGCTAATATTGTGGAAGACTTTAGTATGATGAGTAAAAAAGACCTAAAAACGGCACCTAAACTTATCATGAAATCTAAAGAAGTTGATTTAGGGAATGTGCCACTTTTTAATACACCAACAGCCGTTTTTACCATAACCAATAAAGGCAAGAAAGATTTAATTATTAGAAAGATTGTAAGAAATTGCACTTGTTTAATTCCAGAAATGGAGCAAAAGGTTATACCTAAAGGTAAATCTGCCGAGTTAAAGGTGCAATATTCATTGGTGAACATGGCCGGCCCAGATTCAAAAACCTTGAAAATGATAACCAACGATCCCAATAATTCTGAGGTTACGCTTACCGTTAAAATTAACGTTACAGAATAAGCGAAATCTATATTCTTTTTTTTAGTATTTAATATTTTTGCCCTTCATAAATAAACGTAATTATGAATAAGATAGCAGTTGTGAGCTTAGGTTTTTTTGGCGGTTTATTAGGCGCCATATTAATTGCACAATTTCAATCAAAACAAGTTGTACTAGAAACCTCAAATCCTAACCAATCTAATTTTTCAAATGTAAACTATACAGGTGCATCGGCGTCGAGTTTAGATTTTATCAATGCATCTAAAGCATCTACACCAACAGTAGTTTTTATTAAAACTTTAACCAATCAAAGGGCGTATCAAGATCCATTCAACGACTTTTGGAGTGGCATGGATTTCTTTGGAAGGAGAGGTCCAGTTGCGAGTTCAGGATCTGGTGTAATTTTAACTGCTGATGGTTATATTGTAACCAATCAACATGTCATTAAAAATGCCGATCAGATAGAGGTTATCATGAACAACAATAAGCAGTCGTTTAAGGCTACCGTAATTGGCTCAGATGCATCTACAGACTTAGCCTTACTTAAAATTGAAGGTTCAAATTTGCCACATATTGTGCTTGGCAATTCTGATTTGGTTGAGGTAGGAGAATGGGTGTTAGCGGTGGGTAATCCATTTAATTTGGCATCCACAGTAACTGCTGGAATTGTGAGTGCCAAGGGAAGGAATATCAATATTGTAAATAACCAATTTCCTATAGAAAGTTTTATCCAAACTGATGCTGCCATTAATCCAGGAAATAGCGGTGGTGCATTGGTTAACCTGGAAGGGAAATTGATTGGTATTAATACTGCTATTGCAAGTAATACCGGGTCGTATAATGGTTATGGCTTTGCAATCCCCGTTAATATTGTGGCCAAAATTGTTAAAGATTTGGTTGAATATAAAGAAGTTCAGAGAGGCTTTACAGGTATGGAGGTAAAGGATGTGGATGCTGCAAGCGCCTCTAGGTTAAAAATTAAAGACAATCATGGAGTTTTGGTTGATAAAATGCTTCCAGAAGGGCCTGCAGAGCTTGCTGGTATTAGACAAGGTGATTTAGTGATAAAAATCAATGATAAAAATATTGATAGTAAAGCTAATTTCGATGAACAAATTGCTTACCTTAGACCTGGCGATAAAATAGCAATTGCCTACCTAAGAAATGGCAAGGAAGAATTAAGTACCATTAAACTCATTAATAAGGAAGGAAATAATGCTATCCTTAAAAAAGGAACGGTGGTTTCTGAAAATTTGGCTGCCGAATTTCAACCAATTTCGAAAATTGAAAAAGATAAATTTGGAATCAATTTTGGCTATAGGGTTTCTAATATTAGGCAGGGAAGAGCAGCACAAATGGGAATCCAAGAAGGATTCATT
>CAMCJW010000106.1 GCA_945875195.1 Chitinophaga pinensis
TTAAAGATATCAGCTGTCCGAAAACGGAATTTCCGAAAAAATGTTTAGTTTTGTCCATGTAGCATTTTAATTTTTAGCGAAATCAAAACTACAATAAAGAAGGGAACTTAATTGTTTCCTTCTTTTAAATTTTTATCGGACAACATTGAAAATAAATCAAGTAAATAGGATTTGTGAATAGTAGTAAAATTATAAGCACAAACAAAGTAACGAATATATTGATTGCTAGTGTTCGACCCCTTCGGGGTCGTATGTTTATAGGGCTGTATTGATGCTCTATAAACATGTGACCCCTTCGGGGTCAAATAAAAAAAACTAAAAAACTAGCATTGAATTGCAATTCAAAAACGTAAAAAAAATCTCCGTGCCTTGGAGCCTCAGTGGCTAAAAAAAATCTTTGTGCCATGGAGCCTTGGTGGCAAAAAATAAAAAAAATCTCCGTGCTTTGGAGCCTTGGTGGCAAAAGCTACTTCACTTCTTGCATGAGTTTTTTAACGAGGGGTGAGATGGCTATGAGCAATACACCGGCTATTAATGCGTAGATGGATAACTGTTGGTAGCCATCGGCATAGATGACCAATTTCTCCGCGTTGCTTGCATTTTCTGATGCTCCTGCAATGTTGGCTCCTAGTAAACCTGCAAAATATTGTCCGTACGCACTGGCCAAAAACCACATCCCCATCATGACTGCTTGTAATTTTTGAGGAGATAATTTTGTCATGATAGACATACCTATGGGCGATAAACACAATTCTCCAAAGGTGATGATGAACCAACCAAAGGTGAATAAATCGAGTGAGGTTACGCCATTGGCATCTGCAAAAAACTTGGTATAGTAAAACACATAAAAGCCACCAGCTAAGAATAGAAATCCTAAACCAAATTTAACCACGGTATTGGGCTCTAAATTATTTTTGCTTAACCAAATCCAAAGAATGCCTAATAAAGCAGCAAAAGTGATTACAAAGAGTGAATTGGCCGAATTATTAACGCCATTTGGATCAACCTTTGCACCCAACAAGGTATTGTCTAAATTATGGGCTGCAAATAAACTTAGCGACCCCCCACTTTGTTCGAAGAAAGCCCAGAACACGATAGAGAATAAAATGAATACTAGTGCAGCTATTAGCTTCTTGTTTTCTTGTAAAGAAAAACCACGCATTTCATACAATAAATAGATCAAAGAAAAGGGACCAATGATATACATAAATACATCGGTGTAACCAGAGTTTGAAACCAATAATATGATGAATGGAATTACTGCAATGGATGCTAAGTAAGTAATTATTTCATAGGTTTTGCGCTTCTTAGGTTCAATATCTAAGAGTGGTGAAATACCAATATCGCCCAAACTTTTTTGGGTTTGCACAAAGGTTAGGAGGCTAATGACCATCACAATGGCGGCAAAGCCAAATGCCACATTCCAACGCAAAGCTTCGGGCACTATTGAGGCCATCATATTGCCATTTGCAACTGCAATGCACAAGTATCCGCCAATTAATGCACCTAAATTCACTCCTGCATAAAACAATGAAAAACCAGCGTCCCTCCTATTGTCGTTGTCTTTGTATAATTTACCAACGATGGTTGAAATATTGGGTTTAAAAAAACCGGTACCAATAATGGTAAAACTAATTCCAATGAAGAAAAATGCTTTGGGATCAATGGCCAGTACTACACTACCCACAATCATGAGCAAGCCACCCCAGAACAGGGATTTTCTATAGCCCAAAATTTTATCGGCAAACATGCCACCAATAAAAGTAAAAGCATATACAAAAGCTTGTGTGGCGCCATATTGAAGGTTTGCCACCGTATCGTTCATATTGAGTTGGGTTACCATAAAGATAACCAACATGCCACGCATGCCATAGAAGCTAAAACGCTCCCACATTTCACTAAAAAACAAGTACCACAATTGCTTGGGGTACTTGCCTTTAAAATCTTGAATTTGTGCTACTGTTAATTGGTTCGCCATATTACCTTACACCGTGCATCAACTTTTTCAATACCGGAGTTAAGGCAAAAAGTATAACCGCAGCAATACCTGTTAACACCACAAACACCATAAAAAATTCAAACAAGTTATGTATTTCAAAGCCAGCAAATACTGGGTTGTGATCGCTAATTTGGTTGGCTGCCAATATTTGAAGTTGCTCGGCTGTAGGTACTATTTTTTTATCAAGTACAGCTTGTAAATCTATACCCAAGTTTTGGGCTTTCATAAATTTATCACCTGTTGCAGGTAGTATTGAACCTAGGGTTCCAGCTAAGGCATAACCAGCTGCGTTTGACAAGAAGAATACACCAAACAACAAAGAGGCAAATCTTTTTGGAGATAATTTTCCTACTAAAGATAAGCCAATTGGTGATAAGCACAATTCTGCAAATGTTTGAATCAGGTACAATAATATTAACCATTTGATTCCTAATAAACCGCTATTACCAAGGTCTTTTACATTATAAGCAATGATAAAATAACTCAAGGCAATTAAGGCCAAGCCTATAGATTGCTTAACAGGAGAAATTGGCTCTCTGCCTGCAGCTCTTAATTTATCCCAAAGGATACTGAATGGTAAGGCAAAGGCAAATACAAAAATACCATTGAAAACTTGGATCATGGAAGCAGGCATTTGCCAGCCAAATAAGAAGGTTCGGTCGGTTTGGTTATCTGCAATAAAGGTTAAGGATGAACCAGCTTGTTCAAAGGCAGCCCAAAAGAAAATGATAAAGAAAGCAACTATGTAAATAACGAAAATACGATCGCGTTCAACCTTGGTTAATGAACTATCCGAAATAATCAAACCGGCTAAAGTTAATCCACTGGCGTAAATGATAGGGTAAATTACAGTCTTAACAATATTGTGACCATCGAGCATGTATCTAAAAGTAAAGAACAAGGCAATAAATGCAACTACTGCCGAAAGCAATGCGGTTGTAGAGAAAACTGCTTTTTGCGATTCGCCTTCTTCGTAATCTGCCGAATCATTTCCTGAAGGCAATCCGCCAAGAGGCTTACCATCTGGGGTAACTACATATTTATCTTTTAAGAAAAAGAAAACTGCTGTACCTATTAACATGGCAGTTGAAGCGGCAAAGAAGCCCCATTTAAATGCATGAATATCTCTGATGCCACCAGAGTCTTTTACGTCGCCTAAGAAAGGGCAAATGGTTTGACCCAAAAATGCGCCTAGGTTAATACCCATGTAGAAGATGGTGAAAGCAGTATCTAATTTATTTTTTTCTTGCTTAGGATAAAGGCTACCCACCATGCTTGAAATATTGGGTTTGAAAAAACCATTTCCAAAAATGATGATACCCAAAGCAACCCACATTAGGGTATTGGCCAAAGGTAAATTTGTGCCAAAAACGCTTGCACTGGCAAATAACATCAATTGCCCAGCGGCCATCATTAGGCCACCTAATAAAATACAATTTCTATTTCCAAAGAACCTATCGGCAATAAAACCACCAAGCATAGGCGTTAAATAACAGAGGCCTAAAAAAGCACCATAAATAAGGGAGGCATCTTCTTCCCTCATCATCAAGGCATTTACCATAAAAAGGGTAAGAATGGCACGCATTCCATAAAAATTGAAACGTTCCCACATTTCTGTGCCAAATAATACCCATAATCCTTTTGGATGGGCTGATTTTACTTCGGTTTGGGTCATATTCATAAAAAGTTAGAGATGCAATATAATTTAAGTTCTCACTTTTACAAATAATCCAATTAAAAGTCGCAAATAATTATTGAGATTAGATCTTTTATTTTATTACCTAAATTCAACTTAAGACCAATATAATTAAGTCATATCTAACAAAATAATTCCACTAGCGTTGCACCATTATCCTTCCCTTTACACTGCCTGCTTCGGTTTGAACACTAAAAATATATAAGCCATTTGAAAAGCCTTCCGACGGGATGTTTTTTAGTCCTTCACCCTCTGCCAGCCTGCTTTCATAAACCAATCTGCCTTGTGCATCGGTAATTCTTAAGTTTGCCTCTGTGCTAATGCGGTAACTCAAATTACAATTGCCACTTGTTGGGTTTGGATACAACACAGCCTCAATACCAGATTCTTTTACAGATCTTGCTGCCACAATATCTTTTGGAGTGGTTATGCTACGCATATTACCGCCCCAGTGAGCACTGTCAATGTATATGGTATCACACCATTGGTAGGAACCGCAATCATTGGTTGCAGTTAAGCAAACCCTAAAAAGAGTATCAAATGCAGCAAAGGTATGTAGTGGGTGTATGTCGTGACTTGCGCCGCTGCCATCTCCAAAGTTCCAACTATAATGAAATGCACCTTCTTGTGGAAAGGTATAATTTTGAAACACTACGGTGCTATCTATCTGCCATTGCACTGCAAATGCCACTTCTGGTATGGTATCTACATAAACTATGGTTTCATCTATTTCTGCGTACTCGGGTGTAATTACTTGTTGTATATAAGTGGTGGTTCTACTTGGCTCAGCAATTGCTATTGCACTTTCTTGCAAACTGCCATTAAAGCTAGTATCCTTGCCTGTTATACTAATCCAACTTATGCTGATGGTGTTTAGTTGGTTTGATACAAAATCATCATAAAAAGCAAAAAAAATGGTTAATTGACCAGCATAATTGGCATAATTACCTGTTTGGTTGTAATTATTCTTTAGCGTTTGGTTTTGGTCTATATAATAAACAAAGGTATCTAAAGCCCGTAAATCGGGATCGGAAAAGGCTGTTAATTGCTCAAAGTAATTTATAAACCAAGGTTCCTTTATAGTTTGCTCTCTGTATAAATCCTCAGTAAAATCGTTTAAGAAACCTGTGCTTTGCGCCCAACTCTTAAAGCTGGTTGTTTGCATAAACATGCTTAGGTATTTAAAGTACTCTGTATTTGCAATGGTTCTACTACTAAACCAATTGTCTCTAAAATCTGCTCCACCTTTGTAATACATAAAGCCTAGAAACACAGATAAATCATACCCATTGCCCAACAATACTTTGGTGCTGGTATAACACACTGTATCTTCTAAACCCGCATTGGCAACTCTGTTGTATTTTACAAAAGCGGTATCGTAAGCCACACAACTTCCTTGATAGGCTGTTAACACATAACTAATGCTATCTTCGGGCGTGCTTTGTACCACCAAAGTATCTGTTCGGTTAAGCCAATTTGCCGGACTCCATTTAAAGCTATCGGCACTATTTACATAACCATGTAATTGAACCGTTCTAGCACCATGAACGGGGTTTGCGTATAGGGTGGAGCGTTCTAATTGTATGTCAACTCCAAAAGGAATTGAAATGGTATCTTCAAATAAATAGTTCCCACAATCATTTAATAATTGAAGGCTTACCAAATATTTCTTTCCACCTTTAAAATAAACATCATTGAAAAATAAAGTATCTGGAACCGTTCCTGTCGAATCCAATAGGTATAGAGGTGGTTTTTGATTAATATCTAAAGAACTCAAACCAGTATCTAATTGATTTATCTCAACAGTATAATTTCCGATAAAGCTGGTTTGAATAACCATATAGGAAGTGCCATATCCTGGGCAGGTATTATCATTAATAAAAACCTCAGCGTTAGGTTCATCTGTCATGGTAACAAAGAACAAAGTATCAGATTCAGCACCACAATCATTTGTTACTTTAAGAGTCACCCTATGCACAGACTTATCTTTAAATTGATAAACAAACCTATCAGGTGATGCATGAGGAGGTATACAAGTAGGGTCTGTTAATATGCTATCAATAGTCATAGTATCTACCAAGCAAGTATCCGTCCAAAAACCAATTTTACCATTACCTGCAGGAGTATAAATGCTATCCATTCGGCAAACTTCAAACCAAAAATTATTGTCATTTAAAATTCTTCTTAAATCAATAATCATTGGCTCATTTGGGCATAATGTATCATTTCTGAGCTTTATATCCATATTAGGTGCCATAAAATTTGCAAAGCCCCATTCCTTATTTTGAATTACAGGATTCATTGTATTTTTAAGGTCACAAAAAGCAACTGCATTTGGGATTAATGGATTAGTTAAAATTGTATCAGCTGCCAACAATGGTAAAATCATATTGCTTACTCCCGAAATGGAAGCTTGATAGGTAGGAACTAAACTTATAAAGAATTTTTGTTTATCAGAAGTATCGCCAATAACTTTATGAAATTTAATTTTTGCTCCTGGTTGTATGTAAACATAAGCCCCAGGCTCTACCATAACCATACCATATCCACCACAATCGCCTCCTCCTATTTCAAGTATTGCACTATCTTTAATTACTAAACTCCCTCCAGATTTTACTAGTAAGGATGTATTATTACCAACAGCAGTATAACTACCACTATCTAATACTAATGCCGCGCCAGAAGAAATCAAAAGACCAGATAATGGAGATGTTTTAAACTTTATGCTAGGCTCTTCACAAGGTTTCAATTCAAAATCATTACCACAATCACCAACGAGGATCAAACTATCCTTATTTCTTAAATATTTGTTACACGAAATTTCCATTTTTGAACCATTAGAAATGGCCAAAATTCCATTTGGGGTTTCTATATCAAGTTTATGACCTAAATTCTGATAGGAGCCGTCGTTAAAGTTAAAGATGCTATCAATTTCCTCTACTGTTGGAGGAAAATAACAACTTGCCAAACAAGGGTCCAAAGGTTCAATTATAAACTCAATTGGTTTATTTGGTAAGCTTATGGTAATTTCAGATGAATCTTGTAAATAAGACAAACCATCTACTTTCATTGCCATGTTTTCTCCTAATCCAAATAGGTATAATTTTAATTGTGCTATTCTATTGGAATTCACTTTTACAGCATACCTGTTATAACCAATCATTTTTATAAATGCAGAAATTTTTTCGTCACAGGCTACCAACACCGTATCTTTAAATACTAAACTTGATCCATTCACAATTTCATAAAATCTAATATTGCTATTGCCGTTGCAGCTCCCAAAAGAAAAATTAGGGTCAAGGTTATAACCAATATGAAATGCTTTTGCCTCATAAACAATCTTTTCAGAAGAATCACCTTTGTTTATATCATGTATGGTGTCTGTATTAATAGAATCTACATAGGTAAATGCATGGTAATTTATTGAACCAAGCCTAGGAACAGCTCTAAAAAAGATGGATTGATTTGTTATTACATTTCTAGTCATCAGTGCTATAGTATCTCTACAAGGTATAAACTCAATTTTTGAAATTAATTTCATTTGCTTACCAGACTTTAACTCTCTGGGTTCGGAGGTAACAAAAGAAATTGGCCCGTCACTTCCAATGTTTTGCCAACTTTTTATAAAAGTCAAATTCTCTTTTAAACTTCCATCTCCATTTAAGAGCGATGTTGTTAATCGCATTCTATAGCCTGAATCGCTCTCCAAACATGTTTTACACCAAATAGCTGCCTCATTATTATCCCTTAAATAAAATGAGCCATTATCATAATAACCATTTCCATTCATTCTAAAACTAATGTCATTTTTGGATGCAGAGTTATTGGTAATTTCATCTTCAATAACAATATAAGGATAAATATCGTTAAACACACTCATTTTTCGGGTAATAGCAGTCCGCATATTCCATTGCGAGAATCTATTCCAGTAATTGTATGTAGTACTAATACTAGAATATAAAGAGGTGGTGCCATCTGCGTTTTTCCTGGTTAGGTTTTCTTGGGCGGTGGTAGAAACTGCTTGGTCTTTTTTATGCGGACCATCTCCATCTACAATAATGCAATTGTGTTGGTAACCATCTTGCACATAACCCTTATCATCTTCTCCAAAATACGGCGGGTCAAATACCATTTGTTTAACGTAAGTGCTTTCTCCAGCTCTAATTTCAAATGAGCCTACATCACCATGTTCATGGAAACCAGCCTCAACCATATTGTCGCGTTCTGCGCTTAGGTAAAGATACAAATTGGGTGTGCGTATTGCTGCATAACCTGCATTGCCGTGGCCAACAACTTTTGGCAAACCTGCAAAATTACCTGAAAACTTAGTTAACAACACATTGGCCTCAAAGGTTTGAGCCTCTTCACCTGGTCCAATAAAATCTCCTTTCTTCCCTTCAAAACTAGTAATCTTATCAAAATTCATGAGGTAAGGGTTATATCTGTTGTCGCCAAGTGTTAATAAGGGAGCAAATCTTTTATAGGGCATCCAAGTATCATCAACTGTTGGGTGTCTTCCGTCTAAGTCTAAAGATTCTATATAACCTTTATATAAATTCTGGTAATTAGGAGAGTTATAAGATTCTGTTTTTACTTTGGAGCAAACTTTACAAGGATTGTATTCTCTGCCTCCGGGGTCACTTCCATCTGTTAAACTTTTAATTCCTTTTGCCTGGTAATAAGTTTTCATAAAAACTAACATACACTGCCAAGCATAGGTAAAATAATGGCTTCCTTCCGCATAGTTGGTAACAGCACCTGAGTTTAACATAGGGCCTTCATTGTTTAAATTGCTCCAAGAATTTCCTATAAAAAGGGTTCTGGCAATATAACCATGGGCGGCATGTGCCCATCTTTCTGGATGCCTTTGAATTTGCAAACGACCTGCCCCTTCTTGCTAAAAAATAACCGCCGAGGTACCAATGGCCGATGCTACTATTAAAGAAATATTGTTGGTTCTAGAATAAGCCTGAAAAAGATTATTAGAAGCGGCATGCAATTCATGAGTAAAGTCTAATAAATTTTCCTTAATTTGAGATTCATCTTGCAAACTGCTATTTTGTAAAACAGTTTTGGCTGTCATCAAGTAATCGTATGTTTCCAAATAATTTAGCAATTCAAATGCCCTAAGTCGCTGTCTGTTTATTCCATTAAAATAGCTGTTTTTGTCGTCAATTTCAGTTAAAATATCATGAGCCACATTGGCGTATACTTCCCTATCTGGTGAGCCAAAAGCTGGGAGAGTATCTATGTTTAAAGTTGCAGCATTATACTTTAACCCAATCATATAAATAAAAGCGGCCGCCTTTGCTTTCATTGATTTTTGGTAGGTTTGGTTTTTGTTAAAAGAGGGATAACTGGCATTGTATCTTTCAAAAACGAAACTTAAAAGATATTTAATGTTATCATTTGTCTGTAAATTCAATTTTACCTCATCAATAAAAGCAGCGGT
>CAMCJW010000107.1 GCA_945875195.1 Chitinophaga pinensis
GGCGATTATGCAGAATTAGAAACAACCGAGTTCATTCCGGGTTGGACAAGTATCTATTTATACCAAGGATTTGAACTTGATATTATGACTTATTTGAAAGCCTTTCCTCAATCTTCCTTTGAAGGTTGCTACAATAAGGCTTATGTAGCAAATATAGAAGGCGTAAACATCCCTTTTTTGCATATCAACCAACTCATTCTAGAGAAAAAAGCCAATGCCCGCCCAAAAGATTTGTTAGATATTGAAGAGTTGGAAAAAATTATTGCAATCCAAGAAAATGGCCCAAAGTAATTAAACTTTGAGCCATTTTTTTGCCAGAAGCCAGAAGCTAGCGGCCAGAAGCCCTTCTTCTATCCTAAATACGCCTTCAAGATTTTGCTCTTACTAGATTTACGCAACCTGCGAAGGGCTTTTTCTTTTATCTGACGTACACGCTCACGCGTTAAACCAATCTTCTCTGAAATATCTTCTAAGGTATGTGCCGGACCACCATCTAAACCATAATAAAATTTCAATACATCGCGTTCTTTTTCACTTAAAGTGGAAATAACACGGTTGATTTCTTTTTGTAATGATTCGTTGATCAATTGCACATCCGGTCGAGGTTCATCGTTGGTATCCAAAATACCCAATAAGGTATTGTCTTCACCATCTGTAAGCGGTGCATCTATACTCAAATGCCTACCAGTAGAACGCAAAGCATTTTCTACTTCTTGCAATGGAATATCCATTGCTTCGGCAATTTCTTCAACGGTTGGTTCACGCTCTAATTCTTGCTCCAAACGAGCAGAGGTATTACCTATTCTTCCTATTGAACCAACTTTGTTTAAAGGCAAACGAACTATCCTACTTTGATCTGCCAATGCTTGCAAAATTGATTGACGAATCCACCAAACTGCATAAGAGATAAATTTAAACCCACGGGTTTCATCAAAACGTTTGGCAGCTTTAATTAAACCTAAGTTACCTTCGTTAATTAAATCACCTAATGTTAAGCCTTGATTTTGGTATTGTTTAGATACTGAAACTACAAATCTAAGATTGGCATTTACCAAACGCTCTAAAGCCACTTGGTCGCCTTCCCTTATTCTTCTTGCCAACTCCACTTCCTCCTGCGCATCAATCATTGGTACTTTACTGATTTCGTTCAGGTACTTATCTAACGACTTGCTTTCGCGGTTAGTAAACTGTTTGCTTATTTTAAGCTGCCTCATATTATATTAAATCCCTTCTGGTGAATTGTTAGAATCTGCAAATTTCATGAAAAGATATGTTTATCTGTTAAAAAAACAAGTAATAGTTAGTAACTATTTCGATAACAGGTATTTAAATTGATAATTGTGGTTTGTATGAAATTTGACAAAATTGACAAATTCAGCCAAATAGACCAATAAATTAAAATTAGTTACCCGTTTCTATTAAAATCAAATCATATTACTAGTAACTATTTATTTAGGTTGAACCAATATTTTGCGGTATTCCGCTGAACCGATTAAGTGAAGAAAATAAAGGTTAGCTAATTGTTTTGAATCATCAAAATCATAAAATGTGTGGCTGTCGTCTATTTGAAAAGTTTCAACAACTTGGCCATTGGGCAATAAAAGTTCAAATGAAAGTTCCTTGCCTCTTAAATTCTCGCCCAATGAAACAAATAATCTATTGGTTACAGGGTTTGGAAACACCTGAAAATTATTGCTAACATTGGTTACTGTTAAACTTGTTTGAAATTTGCCCCAAGAAAAACCACTAAAATAGCTGCTATCGCAGGTATTACAAATAGTGCCTACCTGATACAAACCTTGAGGTAAACTAGCAACGTTAAAAGCGCCTGAGGCCATTTCGCATTCCTTAAGTTGCCAATATTGATAATAAGAATAAGTTTTTCCGCCGTCGTCAGTAAATCGATAAAAATACTTACGGGTATCATCTGAATCTATTGGCATAAAATTGCATCCCCCCATAGGACTGGGAAGCGGAAGACCACAAGTTCTAATAACAGGTGTCCATTTTAAATTGTCGGTAAATTTGTTTTGAAAGGAATCAATGGAGAATATTTTAATTCCGGTGCATGTATAATAGGGGTCATCAGATGAAATAAGCAGGGTTTGCTCAGGTAGATTTCTACCAATTATAAATAGGCTATCTGGCTTAAACCGGCGCATTGTATTAACCAATAAATAACCTATAATGGAGCTATCTGTGGCAGGTTTCCACCTAATTTTTACCTGAAATTTCCCATTGGATAATAAAGTAGAATTAATGCTGCAAAATTCGGGTATTTTGGTGCCTGCTTTTTTTTGCCCTGAGGCATTTAAACTAAAAACACATAAAATGAATATTATAAAAGCTAAATTTAGTTTCATGGCTTTAAAGTTTATAATGTTTAAAATTAACAAGTGGAGGCGGAGGGTTTGTTATTTGTTTATTGTGCACGTTAGAACCTATTTCATTATACTCGGTAACGTCCAATTGAAATGTGCTTAAATTATTGTTAAATTTTGTCACATTGAAATAAGTGCCAATTAAATTTACGATTTTATTTTCGTCAACATTTGGATTTGTTTTAATATATAACCCATAATGCCTTTTATTTATACCCAAAACCTCGGAAAAAAATCTTGAACCAATAATATTAAAAGTAATATTAGAAGAATCATTTCCACCATTTGATAAACCTCCATAGTATAAATCATATCCCAGGTTCTCTTCAAACCAACTATTTGTAATATTAATAATTCGATTAAATAAACTTGGACCCATTCCCTCAATAAATATGGCACCTGAATTTTCGTCACCTGTAGTTGGAAAATTCGGATTTGGGTCGCTAGGTAGACAAAACCCATTTCTTTCAAAGTCACAGTTTAATATATTTATCAATTGGCCACCAGAATAAGAAATTCCCCAAACTCTGCACCAAACAATGAAACTATTTGAAATTGTAATTTGATTTGACGCAAAATCCATTGATGAATCTATTTTAATTCCATAATCACAATAATATTCATAATCAAAACCCGTAACACTTGGAACCCAACCTTTATCACCTCCGATATGACAATTATTTATGTTAAAAAGTAAAGCTCCTGTTGAAAGAATCCCAACATGGCAACAACGAATATGTAATTTTTCTAAATTAATAAATGCAACTTCAGGTTTAATATCAATTCCTATGGATTCATACCCTCCCTCCAAGAGATAGGTTGTATCTTCTTCAAATAATCTATGTTTATAAACTCCTGGTTTAAGGTAACTGCCAATAAATCCCAATTCAGAAAAAGTTGTATATGGATTATTAACCTCAAAAATTGTTTTAATTGGAATAGGTATTGATATTGTATTTTCATTTGCATAGTTTACCTCTACAAATTGTGAATTTGCAACAAAAATGGTAGATTTAATACCACTACCTATAATATTTAATTTACCATTGTTATTTTGAAATCCTGTCTGTTTTATTACTAATTTGTCAACTAAATAATATCCTGCTGGAAAATAAAGATTTCCACATGTTTTCGAAGTCATCAAGTCAGGGACAACTACAATTCCATATTGTAATGCATCAATTGCCAATTGGATAGATAAAGTATCATTGGTTGGAGTTGAATTACTAGGGTATGCATCTCCTTTTACTCCAAACCATTTAACATTAATAAAATTGTCAATAACTCTTTTAAATCTATAACCATTAACTGAAACAATTGCAGTTCCAGTATTATCAACTGAAGTGGTATCTGTTGCATCAAAACACCAATTTCCTTCCATTCCAATATCTGTAGTATAATAGATGTCTAAACCATTTGGGATAATTGTTGTTCGTAAATTATTAATTGTAGTAGTAATCAATGCCATGTCAGATTAATATTTACAATAAATATAATGAATTACTTAGACAAATTGTTTTAAATTTTTATTAATTGTTTTTACTTCCTTATAAAAAGGAACCGCATATTTATTTGGTTCGAACCAAAACTTAGCCAAATACTTGATAGATAAAAAGGCTGCTACCATAAGCCAAAACAGTGAGGTACACAAATTGAATAATTGTCCATTTTGTAGAATCTGTTTCCTTTTTTACAATGGCAACCGTACTGATACATTGCATGGCAAAAGCATAAAAAATAAGCAGGGAGAAAACTGTTGCCAAACTGTAGCTTGGTTTGCCCGTTTGCGAATTGGTTTCAACCAACATGGCATCTCTAATAGAATCTAAATTATCTTCTGCTCCACTTACACTATAAATGGTTGTCATGGTTCCAACAAAAACTTCCCTTGCGGCCATTGAGGTAAGCAATGCAATGCCTATTTTCCAATCAAAACCCAAAGGCCTAATCACAGGTTCAATAAATTTTCCAAACTGACCAGCGTAACTCGCTTCCAACAAATCGGCGTCGCGCCTCAATGAAATGCCTCCAATCATTGCCTCATTCTTTTCAGATTCGGTTAAATTGGCCATTTGCACCTCATATTTTGTTGTAACAGCAGCCATTTTTTCTCTTGGTCCGGTTGAAGCCAATACCCATAAAACAACAGATACAGCAATGATAATTTTACCTGCACCATAAACAAAGGCTGCAGATTTTTCGTAGAGTGTGATCAATATATTTGAAGCAACTGGCAATTTATATCCTGGCAGTTCCATCAAGAAATAATTTTGCTGAACCGATTTAATAAAGTGTTTAAAAATCCATGCACTTAACAAAGCTGCTGCAAAACCAATAAGGTACATGAGCATGAGCACCAAACCATGTATATTAAACGGACCCCAAACTGCAGTATCTGGAATAAACAACGAAATTAATAAGGCATAAACAGGCAACCTTGCAGAACAACTCATCAATGGAATAACCAAAATAGTAATGAGCCTTTCCTTTCTATTTTCAATGCTCCTACTTGCCATAATACTTGGCACCGCACAAGCCATTCCACTAATTAAGGGTACAATAGATTTTCCATTCATGCCAAACGGACGCATCACTTTATCCATAATAAACCCTACTCGAGCCATGTAGCCAATGTCTTCGAGAATGGCAATAAAAAAGAAAAGTACTATAATTTGTGGCAGGAAAACAATCACACCACTTAACCCCGCCAAGATCCCTTCCACCAATAAATCATTGAGCACTCCTGGAGGCAAGGTGTTTTTTATATACTCGCTCATCCACGCAAATCCATATTCAACCAAATCCATTGGATAAGCACTCCAACTAAATACTGCCTGAAAAATGAGAAACATGAGTGCTAAAAATATCCCAATTCCATAGAACCTGTGCGTAAGAATGGCATCCATTTTTCGGGTGATAGATTTCTTTAAGTTATCTTGAGATTGTATCCTCGATATTTTTACAACCTTGTCAATGGTATGGTACCTACTAAATACTTCCTCCTCCTGAAACTGCCAGGTATCGAAAGCATATTTTTCAAAAACCTCCTTTATTCTTACCGATTTTTCGCTCAATAACTCCTTTGCATTGATGGCATATTGTAAGGCTGCGTAAGCATTCCTTTTATCGGTAACTTGGCTAAGTTCATTTAACATAGCTTGATCCAAATTCTCTAAGCCAAAATAGGTAACATGCGTTCTTGGGAGTTTATGAATAAGGGTTTGTTTTAGCGCATCAATGCCAGTCCTTTTTCTTGCATTGATAGGCACAATTGGCACCCCTAAATTACTTTCTAAAGCCTCTAAATTATAGGATATTCCCCTACGTGCAGCCACATCCATCATATTGAGGGCTATGATAGCTGGAACACCCAAATCACAAACTTGGGTAAATAATAGCAGGTTTCTTTTTAAGTTTGAGGCATCTGCAATAAAGATAACCAAATCGGGAAAATTGGTTTCAGATTTATTGCGCAGTATTTCATAGGTAACTAACTCATCCGCCGACTTTGGGTAAAGACTATAAGTGCCCGGTAAATCTATTATTTGCAACTTTGTTTTCTCCGTGAGCATGGCGTCACCCATCTTTTTCTCAACGGTTGTACCTGGAAAATTACTCACCTTTTGGTTCAAACCAGTAAGTGCATTGAATAAAGATGTTTTGCCACAATTGGGGTTACCAACTAATGCAACAGTTATGATTCTTTCCATACACTTAATTCAATTTCTATACTTGCTGCATCAGCTAACCTCAAACACAATTTCGACTCTCCTACCCTAATGGCAATAGGGTCGCCAAAAGGAGCAATGTTCTCCAATTCAACCTGCTCGCCAGGCAATACACCCATTTCAAAAAGCTTGAGGGCTAGCACATCTCCATTCACTTTTGTAACAACCGCTTGCTGCCCCATTTTAATTTCTGATAGATTCATTGCTGGGCAATTTAGACTTTTTCTAAATAGCTGCAAAATGATTGTTATCAGGGAAATGGGCAGAATTACTCGCAGTTTAAAAAATCTCGATTGCAAAATATGCAAAACATTTATCCTATATACCTGATTTTATTGGCTTTTTGGGGTATTGTAAATTATTTTTTATGGAAAGCTTAGGCTTACTTGCACACCTAAAATAAAACTAAAAAACATTGGTTTTGTATTTTATTAAAATAATAAATTATGCTTATTAGAACATTTGGAAGCGCCGTATATGGCGTAAATGCTGTAACCATTACCATTGAGGTAAATGCCGGACCAGGCAGCGGCATTGGTTATTTTTTAGTAGGCTTACCCGACAATGCTGTGAAGGAAAGTCAGCAACGTATAGAAAGCGCGCTAAAATTTAACAACTACACCCTACCCCGACAAAAAATTGTGGTAAACATGGCTCCTGCGGATATCAGAAAAGAAGGTAGTGCTTACGATTTGCCTCTGGCTATAGGCTATATGGCAGCAACCGAACAATTGAATGCAGAAAAGGTGCACCGTTATATTATTATGGGCGAGTTGGCTTTAGATGGAACGCTTAAACCCATAAAAGGAGCATTGCCTATTGCCATACAAGCCCGCAAGGAGGAGTTTGAGGGTTTTATTCTCCCAAAAGAAAATGCCAGAGAAGCTGCCATTGTAAACAACATAAAAGTTTACGGCGCAGAAAATATTGCAGAGGTCATAGATTTCTTTAATGGCAATGAAGACCGCTTGCAACTTTTTGAAATTGATACCCGTAAAGAGTTTGAAGATAGTCAGACCAAAATGATAGATGATTTTAGTGATGTACGCGGGCAAGAAAACATCAAGCGTGCATTAGAGATAGCAGCGGCTGGAGGACACAACGTTATATTAATTGGCCCACCTGGATCTGGTAAAACAATGCTAGCCCAACGTCTGCCAAGCATACTGCCACCACTTACTTTACCAGAGGCCCTAGAAACCACAAAAATTCATTCGGTGGCAGGCAAACTCAACAAAAATAGTTCCTTATTATACCTCAGGCCGTTTAGGTCGCCACACCATACTATCAGTGATGTGGCTTTGGTTGGCGGAGGCAATAATCCGCACCCAGGCGAAATATCATTGGCGCATAATGGCGTACTATTTTTGGATGAGTTACCAGAATTTAAACGCACAGTTTTGGAAGTAATGCGTCAGCCTTTAGAAGAAAGAAGGGTAACCATTTCGAGGGCAAAATTTTCTATAGAATACCCTGCAAGTTTTATGTTGGTGGCCAGCATGAACCCATGCCCCTGTGGCTATTTTAACCACCCCGAAAAAGAATGTGTTTGCGGCAGTCAGGTGGTGCAACGTTACCTAAGCAAAATAAGCGGACCACTATTAGATAGAATAGACATACACATAGAAGTAACTCCCGTAGATTTTGACCAGCTAACAGATCAAAGAAAAGCGGAAAAAAGCGAACACATCAGAAACCGAGTGGTGGCAGCAAGGGCCATACAAGGCGAGCGTTACCAAAATATGGATGGCATATATAGCAATGCACAAATGAGTTCTACCATGGCAAGAGAGTTTTGTCAACTTACTCCAGTAGGGCAAAACTTATTAAAAGTGGCTATGAATAAATTGCAATTATCGGCAAGGGCTTACGACCGTATTTTAAAAGTTGCCCGCACCATTGCCGACCTAGCAGGCTCCAATGAAATAAAAATTGAGCATTTGGCTGAAGCAATACAATATAGAAGTTTGGATAGGGAGAGTTGGGGTGGAGGTGTTTAAATAGAAGAAGGATATGTTAGAAAATAAATTACCAGATGAAATTCTAGTAAGTAAAATTTACTTCCTAAGAAATCAAAAAATTATGTTGGATAAAGATTTAGCAGAGTTATATGGTGTAACCACTGGCAATTTAAATAAGGCAGTAAAACGCAATATTGATAGATTCCCAGAGGACTTCATGTTTCAACTAAATGAACAAGAATTTCAAAACTTGATATTCCAATCTGGAATATCAAATTGGGGTGGAACCAGAAAAATACCTTTTGCATTTACCGAGCAAGGAGTTGCTATGTTATCTGGCGTTTAAAATAGTAAAAGAGCCATTACAGTAAATATTCAAATAATGCGCATGTATTCAAAAATGAGAGAAATTCAATTCGCAAATAAAGACATTCAGCTCAAGCTAACAGAATTAGAAAACAAAGTTGGAAACCAAGACCAAAGCATCCAACAATTATTTGAATACCTGAGGCAACTTGTCCATCAAGAAAATGAGCCAAGAAAACGAATTGGGTTTAAAGAATAATTATAAAATTAATCCTATTAGCGAATAAACTAGTAAAAATTAAGTAGTCGCAATGCCTAATCATCATCAATCTTGTTAATACAAGTTATTATTTTAAAACATTTGCGGCACCAAAATGTTTTTAATTCATTAAAGAAACTTGCCCAAAAGGGTCTTTTTACGCGCTCTAAGTCCCAAGACCCACAATTTGGGCAATGACTTTTCAGGGTGAAGGTAAAGATTTGGTTACTCATTGGGGGTGGGCAAAATTAATATATATATTTTAAAAAGCTAATTAAATGATTAAATAGTTATTAAATAACTGGAGTTTCCCCAAAAATAGTGATTTAGATGATTTCACTCTAGACTTGATAGGCAAAGGAAATTTTTTAAAAGTGAAATGAATCTTTTTTTGTTGAAAAATAAGTTTCCCCAAAAAATTTGCGTCCAATGTGCTAAAATGCA
>CAMCJW010000108.1 GCA_945875195.1 Chitinophaga pinensis
AAGTAGAGCTTAAAATACTGGCAACACTTCCAACACTTTGCATGCTTTGAATAATACTTGTTTCGAATTGGCCTTTAGCACGATTCAAATCATCATCTGAAATACCTTTTGCATCAAATTCCTTTAAAGTTGCCAAATACCCTTTTTCAATATCATTGTCGCCTTCAAAATTTGGCATGGCAACAAAAATAACTCCAAACTCTCCTGCTAACTCTGAACCAGAATTGAATGAAACTGCCTGGAATGCCTTTTCGGGTTTAACAAAATTCTTGTATAAAATAGAATTTGTACCATTACCCATAATATATCCTAATACATCCAAAGCAGCTTCATCTGCGTGGTAGTTCTTTACACTTGGGTAGGTAAAAGCATACATTGGGGCAAATACATTGTCGCCATAGTTTACATATTTATTGTCTGGCAACCTAACTGCTTCAACTCTTTGTGCGCGCACTTCTGGACCTTTAGGGATTGGGCCAAAGTATTTTTCAGTTAACTTAATAACATCTGCAACTTGAACATCTCCTGAAACAACAACACATGCATTATTTGGACCATACCAACGCATGAAAAAATTCTTCAAATCCTCAACATTTACACGATCTAAATCCTCTAAATATCCAATGGTTGGCCAACTGTAAGGATGACCTTTTGGATACAATGCTGCATCGTTTATTTCCCCTCTTTTTCCATAAGGTACATTATCTACATTCTGTCCTTTTTCATTTTTTACTGTAGCCCTTTGAACCTCAAATTTCTTTTGAGTCACAGAATCTAAAAGGAATCCCATGCGGTCAGCTTCAAGCCAAAGTGCGGTTTCCAAATAATTGGCAGGTAATGTTTCAAAATAGTTTGTGCGGTCGCGATTAGTAGTTCCATTCATTTGACCACCCGCACCTTGAACAATTTTAAAATGCTCTTCATCTTTCACATGCAGGGAGCCCTGAAACATCATGTGTTCAAAAAAATGGGCAAATCCCGATTTGTTTGGAGTTTCACGCGCTGAACCAGTATGGTAAGTAACCTCAACATGTACAATTGGATCGGAATGATCCTCATGAACAATTAAGGTAAGTCCATTAGGTAAACGGTACTTTTCATAAGAGATTTTCATCTCGCCTGGTGTGGCTGTTACCTTCTCTAATAAAATAGTTTGATTGGCATTGGCCGCAGCTGGAACTTGCGCTTTACTCACTTGAGATCCAAGTAGGAAAGCAAAAGCACTAGCAAATAATAAACCTTTTTTCATTGTTTTGATATTTTGGTTAATGGTTTTTTAAGCTATTTTGAACATTAAATGAATATAAAGCTTATTTATTCAAATTAAAATCAGCCGCAATTTAATGACTTTACTTTGAGTGCGACAAATTTTTTTATGAATGGTGTAAACTACTTTTAGACGGATTTTTATTTAATTGGGGAAAACTAATTCATAACTCTTACCCTATTTCAAATGAATAAACCTTGTATTGTCTTAAAAGCTTCTTATTTTCGCCATCAGAAATAATATATATGAACAATAAATTTTTAACAATTACTACTTTAATATTCGGAGCTGCCATGCTTCGTTTAATTCCACACGCCCCCAACTTCAGTCCAATTGGAGCAATCGCATTATTCGGCGGAGCATACATAAATAAAAAATACATTGCCTATTTGATCCCAATTATGGCAATGGTTTTGAGCGATTTATTTTTAGGATTTTATGGGCCAGAAATGCTAATTACTTATGCAGGTTTTGTGGCTTCTATTTTTATAGGTACTCAATTAAAGAAGAATTTAAATATTGTAAATGTAGCTATTGGTTCAATGGCAACATCGTTGGTATTTTTCTTAATCACCAATTTTGTATTTTTCTATCCAACTAGCTTAGGCCCTTTGTATACACATGATTTTACAGGAATTGTTAATAGTTACATAGCTGGTTGGCCGTTTTTCCAAAATACATTTGCCTCAGATTTACTTTACAATTCAATACTTTTCGGTGGATTTTACTTGCTTAGCATCAATGTTCCTTCATTAATGAAGGAAAAAGTTAAGGCTTCATAAAGTCAATTTCAATAACCTTATTGGTAAATTCAGCGCTCAAGTGATACAATCCACTTGGGCGTTTTTTATATCCTTTTAGTACCATCCTATTGAGGCCTTTTTTTAAGGGTAAACTTAGTTTTTCAATATTACCTTGTACAGGCTCTTTTATAGTAATGGTAACCTTTTGAGGGTATCTGCTAAATAAACTAATATGTATATTGTTATCGGCTAATTCCATTAAATCAATTACAGTGTCCATTTTGGCCTGAACCAATTTTGCTGCTAATTCAATATTTGGAATGCCACTTCCTATGTACTTATCCTTCTTGTAATATTGATTGCCGCTCAAGCTTAGGGCCTCTCTTAGTTTTTCCGCACTGGTATTTGGTGCCAATTGCAATAATTGAGCTGCTGCGCCAGCAATGATTGGACAAGCATAAGAGGTGCCATTTCCTTCAAACACTTTGCCGTCACTCGACATTAAAACTGTACCTTTTCCAAAAGCGGCTAGGTCTGGTTTCATTCGTTTATCAGCTGTAGGTCCTACAGAGCTGAAACCTACATAAGAACCATATTTATCAACCGCGCCGATGCTTAGCACATGCTCACCATCTGCAGGAGCAGTAATTTGCCTCCATGGATCGTCTCCTTCGTTTCCTGCGCTTACCAATACAAGAATGCCCTTGGATGCTGCAATTTCAGCTGCTTGCGTTACTATTGTGGTTTTGCCATCTAACTCAGAATATTTATGCCCCATAGCCTTTTCATCGTGTTTGCTATAACCCAAAGAAGAGTTGATGATATCTGCTCCAGCGCTGTCGGCATATTCAGCTGCCAATGCCCAAAAATACTCTTCCACCAAATATTCCGTTGATGCATTTTCTGTTCTCAACAGCAGATAATTCGCACCCGGAGCAGTTCCTAAAATAACTCCAGTTTGTTTGGCTGCCAAACAACTTAAAACCGATAATCCATGGTCATCATCCTCAAAAACCTCCTCTTCTTTTTCAACAAAATCATAAGCAGCAAGAATTTTTTTATCTATAAACAAGTGTTTAAATGGAGGTAATTTATCTAGGTTTTTAAAGCCAGCATCAAAAACAGCTATAAGCACATCCTTACCATCAACACCATCGCTAGCTAACAAGTTATCATGAATTTGATTTAATTGAAAATAGCTTCTTCCTGCCAGCAAAGTATCATTCTTTTTGAGCTTGTTATCGAAGCTTTGTTCCAAAATTTTAATTTGATTATCCAAGCTATTTTCAGTGGCACCATCACTTTCTTCATAAAAATAAGCAGGACCTAAATAAGTAACTTTACTTACAAACGGCAGGGCTTTAATTGAATCCATGATGTTTTTTGAATCACTCAATACAATGGTTCCATTAAACCACCTGCTGTTACCAAACATTAGCAATGGAAGGGTTGAAAGCTTTGCTAAATAAGCGCTATCGGGTGGAACATCATTCGCATTTAAAGGAACTCTATTTCTTGTTCTACGTTCAATTGCCTTCATTGAAATATACGATGCAGGTTCGTATAACTGAACCTTAAAATTAGGCTTATCATTAAATGCCACAAAATAATAACGCTGCTGACCGTTTAGGTTCAAACCGAACAATAGCAGTAAAGGCAATAAAAACCTCATGGGCGATAATAATACTTAAGTTGCTGATGGATTTTATAGCCAGATTTACCAGTTTGTTGGGTGTTGATATAGTTATTAGTAAAATCAACCAACCCAACCCCTTTACAATAAATACTTCTAACCAAAATTTCTTCCACCAAGTTATTTGTTAAAGCCTCTTGAACAGCAGCGCAATTATTAAATGTTGTATCTTCATTTGTAAAAGATTTACCTAAATTTTGCAGCGCAAATGTTCTTCTGCCTAGATTATTGAGCATATTTCCATTCCAACTAGAGGTATTGCCAATTGGAAAAATCAATTTAACCACACAAACATTGTCTTCAATTCTTTGAAGGTTATTTGCTGTTTTCATTACAAATAAACTGCTTCGTATTTGCGGCAATTGGCTAGTATCTGTTTGAACCAAACGATTGACAATTTGAAAGCCATCCAAATTTTGACCTTTCATTTTGCCCTCGGTATTTTCAATTAAGGTATATCGAAAAGTATCTATAGTTTGCGAATTATCGTCAAAGGCTATAGAATCAACGTGATACACCCTAACCCAGCCCGAATCAATTGGATAAAAATCATAACCTAAATCTATAGATTCATTTGTTGGTTCATCCTTAGAGCAGGAAGCACTTAGCAACAAAAATGAAACAATAAAACTGCTCAAAAGGCTATTTGCTATATTCAATTTCATTTTTATATTTCGTAACTTGATTGAATCCAACCCCCACCTATAACATCGTTGCCTTCATAAAAAACAGCACTTTGTCCTGGGGCAATTCCTTTTACCTCGGAGTGAAAATCAACCTTCATTCTGTTTCCTTCTTGGGTAATTAATGCAGGTGTTCCGGCATCTTTATACCTTACTTTGGTTAGCGATTCCATGGGCAATTCTAGGCTAGCATATTTTTGTAAATTGATATTTCTAACCCACATGCCATTTCTCTTTAACTCCTCTTCCCTACCAAGCACAACAGTATTGGAATCGGGGTTAATCTCTAAAACAAACATTGGTTCACCCAGAGCTATTTCTAGGCCTTTTCTCTGACCAATGGTGTAAAAAGGATAGCCTTTGTGTTTTCCTAAAACTTTACCCTCTCGGTTTACAAACAACCCCCCATCTACCCTTTCCTCTAACCCCTCTACCCTTCTTCTTAGGAAGCCTCTGTAATCATTATCTGGCACAAAGCAAATTTCATAGCTTTCGCTTTTCTTAGCCAATTCGGTAAATCCTCTGTCTAATGCCATTTGACGAATTTCAGTTTTATGAAAACCACCTAAAGGGAAAGTGGTTCGAGCCATACTTTCTTGGCTCAAGCCCCAAAGCACATAACTTTGATCTTTGTTGTGGTCTAATCCCCTACTAACGACGAAACGGTTGTTTTCATTGCGTATTTGAGCATAATGCCCTGTGGCTATATATTCACAGTCTAGTTGATTTGCCCTTTTTAATAAAGCCTCCCATTTGATATGAGTATTGCACAAAACACAAGGATTGGGTGTTCTTCCAGCTAAGTATTCCTCAATAAAGTTGTCAATAACAAAATCTCCAAATTCATCTCTGATATCTAAAATAAGATGGTGAATGCCATACTGAACAGCAATAGTTCTGGCATCATTGATTGAGTCGAGGCTGCAGCATCCAGTTTCCTTTTTGCTACCTCCACTGTTTTGGTAATCCCATGTTTTCATGGTAACACCAATTACTTCATAACCTTCTTCGGCTAATAAAACTGCTGCAACGGTACTATCAATGCCGCCGCTCATAGCTACTAAAATTCTTCCTTTTTTACTCATAGTTCAAAACAATAAAGGGTAAAAAGCCCTGGTGATTGAAAGTTTCAAATATAAGGCTAAGTTAAGGTAAATTTTAATTTACTCTTTCCAAATGGATGGAAACAAGATATAGGCTAATGAAAGTATCAAAATATTGAATAATAAGAGGATACCTAAATCTTTGTAAATCAATGTTTCATCTAGTCCATCCATTGATCGCATGGATGCTTTGATGATTATGAGCAATAATGGAATAATTATGGGCAGACTTAAAACTGGCATCAATAAATTACTGTTTCCCGCTTTTGAAGAAATGGCAGACAACATGGTAAATGTACTAGCAAAGCCCATACAGCCAAGAATAGTTACCAATATATACAGGCCAACAGATTGAATTGGATTTCCTAAAAGGACCGTAAATGCAAGTAAACAAAGAACCGCTAAAATTAAGTTGAGTATAGCGTTGTAAATAAATTTTGCTAATAGCAGTTGCTGTGGCTGAACCAACATATGATAATAAAGGTTTTTACCTCTGCCCTCTCCAATAAAACTTTTGGCGATGGCGTTGATTGAAATAAACAACATTACCACCCAAAATACCCCATTCCAGGTGGGATTGTTCATGTGCTTAATGGCTAAATAAACAACGAAAACGGATGATAAAACCTGCAACAATATGCCATTCAACGCATACCGCTGCCTCCACTCAAGAAGCAGCTCTTTTTTGATTAATTTAACTACAACCGACATAAAAAATATTAATTGTAATCAATATAAACTAAGCCCTACCTAATTCTTTTAACCTAATTAAATGAGATTTAATAGCCCCAAATAAGGTTGGGTTAGATAAATAAGGTATGCCATATTTATTCGCAGTGGCCTCAACTATTTTAGAAATTTGAGGGTAATGTAGGTGGCAGATATTAGGAAACAAATGATGCTCTACTTGAAAATTTAATCCTCCCACAAACCAATTTAATAATTTGTTTTTAGGTGCAAAGTTTGCGGTTGTCATCAATTGATGAACCGCCCATTCGTTCTCAGCCACATTAAGCTCATTGGCCGTTGGCTGATTTACACCCTCAACTATATGCGCCAATTGAAATACCAGAGCAAAAATAAATCCTGCCATCATATGCATGGCTGTAAACGAAACCAATACTTGCCACCACAATAAATCAGTAAAAATTATTGGCATTCCAATAAGCATAAATAGATAAATTAATTTTACCACAATCAATGTTCCAAACTCTTTAATAGGCTCGCCTAAATGTTGTTTCATTAATCCTGTTTTGTAATATCCAATTAATCTAGGCAAATCAACTACTAACATTGAAAAGGTCATCATGGTGTAAAAAGGAAGAGAGTACAAATGCTGGTATTTATTAATGGCTCTCAGAGGTGTTTGTTCCGAAAAGCGCATGATCCATCTGGTTTTGATATCCTCATCCAATCCGTCGATGTTTGTGTAAGCATGGTGAAAAATGTTGTGCTGGATTTTCCAATTAAAAACATTGCTACCAATTAGGTACATGCTCCAACCCATTATCTTATTCACAATTTTATTTTTGGAATAGGAATTATGTAAAGCATCGTGCATTACACACATTCCAACACCAGCAGTGCCTACGCCTGATAAGATATACATTATTATAGCCCAAGAAAACGGCAAATTATAATAAAAAATAGCGAAAATAGGCAATAGATATAATGAGAAAACTGAAATGGTTTTTAATATCATTTTATAATTACCTTTTGTTGAAAGATTATTATCCTTGAAATATTTGTTTACATTGTGTCGAAGTTCCTTACCGAACTGTTTTTGACTTTCTAAGTCGCTGTGAAATTTAATCAGCTTCATTCTAAATATTTACTTTTTAATTTTTTTAAATTCGGTTGTAGACACAAATAGTTGTAAACATAAACCAAAAATAGGTAGAATTAGTTTCTTTGGAAGGTTAATATGACATATCAATTTATAACTAGCAATCTATTAGGCATTTGAAAATTGGCAAATTAGTTCTCACGATTTTAATCTGTGATTTGGCAATGATTTACCTAGCAATTGGGATTTTATTTTAAATTTGTGATCCATTACAATTAAAAATGAAAAAAATATTAATAGCAAATAGAGGCGAAATAGCATTAAGGGTAATGCGCACAGCAAAGGAAATGGGAATTAAAACTGTTGCAGTATATAGTGAGGCTGATAGAAAAGCGCTACATGTTAGGTATGCAGATGAAGCTGTTTGTATTGGTCCACCCCCAAGCAGTCAAAGTTATTTATTAGGTGATAAAATTATAGAAGTCGCGCTAGCTGTGGGCGCAGATGCCATACACCCTGGCTACGGTTTTTTGAGTGAAAATGCCATTTTTGCCCGAAATGTAAAGAACGCAGGATTAATATTTATAGGCCCATCAGCCGATAGCATGGAGATAATGGGTAGTAAAATAGGTGCAAAGCAAGCTGTATCTAAATTTAACGTCCCTTTGGTGCCAGGAACGCAAGAAGCTTTGAGAGACATTGCGGAGGCTAAAAAAATTGCTGAAAGTATTGGTTATCCAGTTTTAGTGAAAGCCTCTGCTGGGGGTGGTGGAAAAGGAATGCGTGTAGTTAATGCATCAGAAGAGTTTGAAGAGGCAATTAAAATGGCCCAATCAGAAGCATTGGCCTCCTTTGGTGATGATGCTGTTTTTATCGAAAAATTTGTTGGTTCGCCCAAACACATTGAAATACAAATATTGGGCGACCAACATGGAAATGTGGTTTATCTTTTTGAACGCGAATGCAGTATTCAAAGAAGGCACCAAAAATTAGTAGAGGAAGCTCCATCGAGTTGCTTAACTCCTGAAGTTAGAAAACTGATGGGTGAAGCAGCAGTAAACGTGGCTAAAGCTTCTCATTATTTTAGTGCGGGTACAGTTGAATTTTTGGTTGACCATGAATTGAATTTCTATTTTCTAGAAATGAATACCCGCTTGCAAGTTGAGCATCCCGTTACAGAGCAAATTGTAGGGTTAGATTTAGTTAAGGAGCAAATTAGAATTGCAAGGGGTGAAAAGCTGGGCTATGAGCAAAAGGATCTTCATATTCATGGCCACTCAATAGAGTTGCGCGTTTGTGCCGAAGATCCAATGAATAATTTTTTACCCGACATTGGTAAGTTAAATACCTATAAGATACCACAAGGTTATGGCGTTAGGGTTGAAGACAGCTTTGAGGCTGGAATGGAAATACCTATCCAATACGACCCAATGATTGCAAAACTAATTACATTTGGTGCTACAAGAGAAGAGGCCATTCAACGAATGATTAGAGCAATTGCCGATTATAAGATAAGTGGAATTGAAACAACCTTGAGTTTTGGCAATTTTGTAATGCACCACGAGGCTTTCGTCAAAGGCGATTTTGATACCAAGTTCATTGAAAAGTATTTTGAACCAGAAATGCTTAAGTTAGACCCATCAAATATCAATGCTGCTGCGGCATACAGTGCAGGTGATTTAATTTTTCAATATGAGGGTAAAACATCTAAGGTAACAGAAAATCCTTCTAGCAATTGGT
>CAMCJW010000109.1 GCA_945875195.1 Chitinophaga pinensis
TATACCAGTGGGTATTTTACCAATGTATTTACTAGTTACCAATCTAGGAATAATAAATATGGTATTATTGGTAATACTATATGGAATAGAGGTATCAATGATGAAAATGGCGGTTTAAAAGGAGGCGATTCTTTGTTTGAAACATTGAGAGGAGTAAACAAAGCAGCGCCCATTAATTTAAATTTTTGTCAAAGCAGATTTAAAAGTAAAACTTTGTATGCCAAGCAATATTTTTATTTAGGTAAAATGCAGGAGTTAGTGAAAGATGAGGATACCTCCTACTATTTAAGTAGATCGGGTTTTATATCACATTCCATCAAATACGATATAGATAAATTTTACTTCGAAAACCCAGAAGGCGAAGGTGACAGCACCTTGTTTCCTTCCGAAAACATTGATACCAGTGGTGTTTTTTATGATTCTATAGTAAGCAGGACTTTTATGAATAGGTTGGCTTATGCCTATTGGACAAAGAGCAACGAATTTCAACAAAGTTATATTGAATTTGCGGTGGCACATAAGTATATACATGTTGAGCAAATGGATTTAAAAAATACCTACAACAACATTTGGGGTGAGGCAAAAATTGAAAGAATTCCAAAGACAACCAAAAACATAGCCTTTCGATTAAACGGAAGCTATTGCCTTACGGGGTATAATCAAAACGACTTTAAGCTTGGAGGAGATTTGAAATTATTGAGCAGAAAGTTTGATATCAGTGGTGGGTTCAATAACCAATTGAGTGAGGTTGATTATACCATGGTAAATTTTAGGTCGGCACCTTTTTCTTGGCAAAACAAATTTTCGAAAGTTTATGTCACCAACTGGAAAGTTGGTATAGGAACCAAGGCATTCAGACATAATTTTACTGCTACTTTTAATCAGTATATCATAGCCAATTGGGTTTATTATGGCAAGGAAATAAAACCACTACAAAGTAGCGACATACTGGTAATTAATACCCTAGAAGCTAACAAAACGTTTCAATTAGGTTGGTTCTTTTTTGAGAACAAAGTAATGCTGCAGAATTCAAATTTGGGCATTGTAAAGTTGCCAGAATTAGGCGTAAACTTAAGGTATTATTTAAATGGAAGTTTGTTTAGAAAAGCATTGTTGTTTCAATTGGGAGCGGAGGTGTTTTACAATACAAGCTATTATGGCAATGCCTACAATCCAGCAGCTAGGGCGTTCTACCTTCAAGATGAAACAAAAATTGGCAATTATCCAATGTTAGATGTTTTTGTAACAGGTCAAATAATGACCGCAGTTATTTTTGCCAAATTTGAGCACATCAATATGGATTGGCAGAATACAGGATATTATTTAACGCCCCATTATCCGCTTCCTGTGAGGGCCTTTAGGTTTGGATTGAGGTTAAGATTGTATAATTAATAAACTTAGTAATACATCATTTTCATACAAAAAACGCTTCCACCAGATTTCATAAATTCACTGGTTTCCACTTCAATAACTTGGTATTGGCATCGTTCTAAAACGCTTTTCGCAACTGTACTACCTGTTTGAATGATGGCAACTTTATGTCCGTTTATGTGATTATGAATTACATGTGCATTTAAGCAAAATGTAGCAATTGCCTCATCCATTGGAATCTCATATATCTCCTCAAATGATTGTCGCAATAAATCCAATCCTTCGCTGGTAAAGGCTTCTTTACACAACATAACTTGCGTTTCAGACAATGGAACAAAGCAGGTATCTAAGTGATAAAAATTTTCGTTGATTAACTCCAAAGCAATAATTGGAACCACTAACTTCTCTGAAAGTTCAGTGTATGCGCTCACATCACTTCTATGTCCGTAACCACCATACAACAAACTTTTACCAGGGTGAGGAATGGTATCTCCCATTCCTTCAAACAAAGGAGTTACCTGAAAATGTTTGGGAGTATAACCTAAAGTTTGAAAGTAAGTTTCGAAATGAGGCACTTCTTTTTGGCGTGAAGGATGACGCATTTTACTCATCCAAACTTCTTTTTGAGATAAGTTATTGAGCCAAGGAAAAGTTTGGTTGGCACAAAATACCATGTCTTCGCAACCAACCGCACCGGGTATTACATTGAGTTCAGTAATTATATTTTGTGCGATTAATACCTTGTAAACAGCATGCAAATCGTTCCATTGTTTTAAAGCCAAATCTTTGTTTAAAAGAGATTCATTGCCCTCCATATGAATGTTTTTTACATCCACTATATCAAAATATTCAGGACTACACATGAGCACTTTTAAAGGCTCCTCCCTCCTTTTTAGGTCATTTATGGTAAAAGGCAAAATGCCGTTTTGAAAAACTTTGAAAGTTTGAATAGTTGACATAAGTTTGAAACTAGAAGCCACAAACATACTACATAGTAATCTCAGTAAAAAATATTCGGTTCGAACCAAAAAAATGAAAAATTAAAATTATGAATATAAAATCAATTACGCTATCAGCTTTATGCCTTGTAAGCAGCATTGGATACAGTCAGAATGCAAAGTTATACAAGAAACCAGCCTACCAAACCGAGCAAGAAAAAGCCATGAGAAATGCTGGAAAAAATGAAAATTTGTTTAAAGCGGGCTTGTACAAAAAAGTGCCAGACAATGTAATTTTACCTGGCGAATGGGAAGAATCGCAAGCGGTGGCAATTAGTTGGTCGTTTGATTATGATGTAAATGGTAATCCAAGCGGCATAGATTTAACTTCGGTTTATGCAGATGTATCGGCACAATTAGCGGATGCCATACAAAAAGAATGTACCGTTTGGATTAGGGTTTTGAAAAATAGCGACACCACTCTGGTGCTTAATAATATGGTGCAGCGCAAAACTCCATTGGTTAACTACAAGTTCATGGTATTAGATGGAGATGATTGGTGGACTAGGGATTACGGGCCAATGGCTATTTACTCAAAGAACTTAGACAGTATCAGTTTTGTGGACATGAAATATTATGATGGCAGGGATAAAGACAATGTTTTTCCTGGACAGCTGGCGGCCATGATGGGTTACAATAATTATGTTAGTCAATTAAACTCAGAAGGCGGAAACCTCATGGGAGATGGTTATGGCAGGTTATTTTTTAGCAGTGTAATTAGGAATGTAAATGCCGATAATACGATACATTCTAATCCATGGACCACACAACAAACTTATGACACCTTGAAGCAATTATTTAATACCCCAAAGTTAACAGATTTAACAAGTTTAAATTGTGATGGTGGCACGGGGCATATCGATTTATATGTTAAATTGATTGATGAGCAAACCATTATTATGGCTCAGTACCCTTCGGAAATTACTGCAAGCGACAAAACCATCATTGAGGATAATTACCAAGTGATTAGTGCGCTCCAGGGCCCTTACGGCAGGCCTTACAGGATACTAAGAGTAGAACACCCAACAAACGACAATGGGGTACATTCAAGAAAAACTTGTACTCAGATTGACCAAGATGCTAGGAATTTTATCAATGGTTTATCGTTGAACGGAAGTTTTATTTTTCCTTCTTATTACGATGGTGTTTCTGGCAATGCAGCGCAACACAATAGGATCATGGAATATTATAAAAAAATAATGCCAGGTTATAAAATTGTGCCTATAGATAGCAGAGAAATGTCGCCATTAGGAGGCGCAATTCACTGTATAACCATGCAGATACCTGTTGAGAATCCGATTAGAATTTGGCATCCAAGTTTAGATGGTATTGTACCTTCATTACCAAGCTATCATTTATTGGCTAAGATTGACAATAAGAGCGGTATTACAGAAGCTAATTGCTATTGGAAGAAGAACAATGCTAGCACTTGGAATAAGGTGGTATTAACAGATAGCAGTGGGTATTGGGTTGGAAATATTGTTTCGGCAGGATTGCAAGGTGATGACTCACTTTATTATTATATAGAAGCAAAATCTACCAATGGTAAAACAGCTACAAAGCCTTTGAATGCAGGTAAAGGAGGCTATTACCAAATGCGGTTAAAGTATATTACTGGCGATGAAGATTTACTTGTGGAGAGTAAAAATCATTTGTTCAATGCTTATCCAAATCCAGCAAAAGAAACAGTTACTGTCAACTTCAAATTGGTTCAAACCGAAAATGTAAAACTACAAATTTGGGATATCAATGGGAAGTTGATTGTAAACAAAGACTTGGGTAAACAGGATATCGGTATGCATAGTTCAGAGATAAATGTTTCGGAATTGCCAAGCGGTATTTATGTTTACCAATTGTGGTTGAACAATGCGCCAGTAATGAGTAAGAAGCTTGTTATTGGGAATTAATAAGGTTAGTTATTTTTATATAGAAACTGCGTAAGCTGGGCTGAACCTAAAGCAATTGCTTTGTATTAAAAAAATAGAAAAGAAAACTACTGATATTGTTTAGTAATAGATACCTTTGGTAGGCTAAATTAATTGAAGCAAAAAATGAAATCGAAGATAGATAGAAAGTCGTTTTTAAAAGCCACTGCATTGTTAGGCATTGGCAGCATTGCATTTGGAAGTAAGGCAAAAGGTTTGTTTGCCGAACCAATGGTATATAGTGTGAATGATATAAAGCCAAAGGATGGCAAATATGAGTTACCTCCATTGGGTTATGCTTACAATGCTTTGGAACCCATTATTGACGCTCAAACCATGGAGATACATTATACCAAGCATCACCAAGCGTATATCAATAAATTGAATGAGGCAATAGACAAGGAGCCCTCTTTAAAAAACAAGAGTTTGGAAGAGTTATTGCTGAACCTATCTAGCATGCCGGCCTCAGTAAAATCAGTGATTCGCAACCATGGAGGAGGACATTGGAACCACAGTTTTTTTTGGAAGAGTTTAAAAACAGGCACTAATATGGGCTCAAGTTTTAGCAAGTTGGCTAATTCATCTTTTGGCGGTGTGGAAGAGTTTAAGAGCACTTTTGAGAAGATTGCTATGGGTGTTTTTGGATCGGGTTGGGCTTGGGTAATTTTGCAAAACGGACAATTAAAAATCACTACTTCGGCCAACCAAGATAATCCTTTGATGGATGCTGCTGCGGTGCCAGAAATGATGCCAAAGGTTATTTTGGGCATAGATTTATGGGAGCATGCCTATTATTTGAAGCACCAAAACAAGCGCGCCGACTATGTTAAAGGCTTTTGGAATGCAGTTAATTGGGATGAAATAGAAGTACTTCTGAAGTAAATTAAAAATATCTTTGAATTTTAGGTTTCAAATACTAGATTTGCACTCCTTAAAACGGTGGTTTTAGCTCAGTTGGTTAGAGCGCCTGATTGTGGTTCAGGAGGTCGCCGGTTCGAGCCCGGTATTCCACCCCATTAAATAAATTAAGCCCTTGATTTTTCGAGGGCTTTTTTGTTTAAGTCCGAAACCAAACCAAATTTTTAAATCTGGAACCAAACAATTTTGCAGATATATACTTTGAAAAAATGGAGGAAAAGACATCTCAAACCTTTGGGATCTCTTTTCCTCTTAACTTGCCTCAATTCTGGTAAGTTTAAAGAATTTCAAGAAAAAAAAGGTATTAATCAGGAAAAGACTCAAAAAAAATAGAATTGCGGTTGCAATTAAACTTCGAGATGCGATTAATTTCGACCTAAAAAAAGGTTGGCCCCCTTTTGCTATACTCAAACAGCTTTTTTAAAACTTAATCCAAAAACACTTATCCAGACATTGGAAAATGCACTTTAATTAAAGAGGCAGTTTAGAGTCGAAAGAAAATACATTGTATATAATTCTAACATAAATAAATTAAGTTGGCCATTGAGCAATACGGTTTATCTTACTATCCCATTACTAATATCAAACGAGCCCAAATTTAAGTCGGTCCCATATCGGATTATGTAATAAATTCAATCAACACCAACAATAAATGTTAATAACTTAATTAATCAGAATAGGCTATCAGAGAGGTGTTGGAAAGTGGTGAATGTTAGAGAACTAAAAGCCGAATTAAAACTTTATGGGTTAAAGAACACTGACGCTGGTGATTATAATATATCAGAAATGGACCTTTTGTATTTACAAAATTTGTGCGGCTAAAATGATGAGATTTCAAGCTAAATAGATAAAGGAAAAAGTAACTGAGATGATTAATAGAATGATTTTTATTTATAATTTAATAATATAATAAAAAAAAGACAAAACTTAAAAGCATTAAAATATATTGAATTAGAGTTAAATACTTATTAAAACCAATATTCTATTTAATTATTTGATAATCAGTTAAATATTTAGTTCTAATTAAGGAAATAATACTTAAGTTTGAGTTCATTATTTAATTTATATAATGTATGCTAAAAACGGGACAGGGATTTAAGGTGGAAAAACCCTTAAATTTACACGTTATTATGGAAAAAAGAGCTAGAAGAAAATTTACTGCAGAATTCAAGACAAAGGTTGTCATTGAAGCACTTAAAGAGCGAAACACTATTGAAGAATTATCTCGAAAGTATGAGTTGCATCCAAACCAAATTAACATTTGGAAGAGGGAATTTTTAAACAATGCAACAGCTGCTTTCGGTGTAGATAAGGAAGTTGGCAAGAAGGAGGCTGAGGCCGATTTAGAGAAGCTCTACGCTCAAATTGGGCAAATGAAGGTAGAGAACGATTGGTTAAAAAAAAAGTTGCAGTAAAGTCACTTGAAATGCGCAGAGAGATGGTTTGTAAACATCCCAAGATTAGTATGACTAGGCAGTGCGAGCTATTGAGCATTTATCGCAGTGGCGTTTATTACAAGCCAGTGCCAGAGAGTGATGAGAATTTAGAGATCATGAGAATGCTTGACGAACAATACCTTAAGACGCCCTTTTATGGAATCCGTCGCCTTACTCGATGGTTGAAAAAGCAAGGGAAGATTGTGAATAGCAAAAGGGTAAAAAGATTGATGGGCGTTATAGGCTGGCAAACACTATACCGCAGGCCAAATACAAGCTGGAAGAATAAATCACACAAAGTATATCCATACTTGCTGAAAGGCTTAAAAATTGAGCGAAAAAATCAGGTTTGGGCTGTTGATATCACTTATGTACCAATGAGAAGAGGCTTTATGTATTTGTTTGCAGTGATTGATCTGCATACTCGTTATGTTGTAAATTGGAGTATAAGTAACACAATGACCAGTGAATGGTGTGCCTCTGTAATTGAGGAAGCGATAGCAAACCATGGACAACCTGAAATTATCAACTCAGACCAGGTAAGTCAGTTTACTTCATTCGAGTATATAAGCTTGCTTACAGACCGCCAGAACCCAATTAAAGTTAGTATGGATGGGAAAGGTAGAGCGATTGATAATATCTTCATTGAGAGGCTCTGGAAGAGCGTTAAATATGAATGTATTTACCTACATGCTTTTGAAGATGGTGTTCAACTTTACAAAGGACTTGATGAATACTTCACTTTTTATAACTGCAATCGAGGCCATCAATCATTGGAATATAAAACACCTGAGGAAGTATACAAAAACGCTGCCTAACCGCCAGGTGATGGGGTAGAATGATGTTTCAAGGCTAAGGGGTTATACACTTATTAACAGCTATTAACAAAAGAAAAAAAGTACCAAAAAAAGAAAATCTTACAACAACTATTACAAATTAAATTAAACAATTAAGTTTGCCTTAGTTCTTGTCCTAAGAAAGGGATACATTATATTATAAACAATTTAAAAAACTATTTTTTTATGTCTTACACCTATGTAAATCCATTTAAAGCATTTGGAGAAATGCACAATGAAGGGTTGGATTATGTTGCTAACAATTATAATCTTTCCGACAACATCGAGTCACTAGCTTCTGTAATTCTTGATTTCTTTGAAACGAAAACCGGAATTGTAGAATCTGACTTTACTCGAAAAACCATAATTGCAGACTTAATTGAATCATTTAATTATTCTACAATTAATGCCAACCCATTTTTTGTTTCAAACACATTTACATCTGTCGCTAAAGATGGATTAGATAAAATTAAAGATATTTGTGTTAATGGGACACCTATGAGCACTGTGATTGCGCAACTTAACGGTTTATCAAACCAATTTCAACAAGCTTCTGTTAAAATTCGCGATTATGAAGTATTACTTGGTTCAATTGATATTGCTCAGTCTAGCGCATCTTATTGGCAAAATGTAACAAACAACATTGGTTCTACACCATGGGACCCATGGATGCCACCATATGGGCCAAATTATTCTGATGCGGCGCCAATTTGGGCTGCTATGGATGCAATTGGATATGCTGTCGGATGGCTAAGGTATTCTGAAAGTCATGAAGGTGGTGATTTCGTTTATGAAGATTGCATTAAGCAGGCAGCACGTACTGCTTTACTTTTTTCATGCGCTTATGTAGCATTTGTTGTTGTTGTTGTACTTTTATAGAATTGTTAAATAGTTATAAATTTTGTATGGATTTGAGAATATTAGTTTGTTTATTCATGATATTACCTGCAAAATCATCCGCACAAGTTTATAACTATTTTACTTTGGAACATAGTGATTTTGAGATCAATCCTGCCATTTTGGGATTGTCACACGAATTTGGAAGTCAATTTGCAAACTATTCGGAATTTGGCAACAAAACATATCAATCAAAATCTGCAAGAGCTGGCACTACAGCTTTAATAGGACCTCTTAATTGTGGAATAACATTTAATCCAAATTTTTATCAAAACGGCGTTGCTGTTGGAGTGTTTAGTTTTGGAACTGGTCACAACCTTAAATTAAATTCAAGAATCAATTTAGCATTAGGGATAAACTATAAGTTCTTTCGTGGAAATATTTCATCTGGAAATATTGATTACCTTAAACAAAATGTATTAGCTGGGGCGAATAATGGCTTTAATGGATTTAATTCCTCAATAGTATTTTCTGATTCAAATAGAAGAGTTTTTTTTTCTTTAATGGCTCTTAATTTAACTTTTAACAACAATCACGAATCTCCATTCCCAAGATATTTCGCTCTAGTTACGGGAAACATATTAAGCCTCATTTATACTCAACCTAATTCAATAGCTTATATAGAGTCATATA
>CAMCJW010000110.1 GCA_945875195.1 Chitinophaga pinensis
GTAAATTTAAGTAATAATATGATTGGAAATGATACGGGAAATTCTAGTATTCAAATTAGTTACACGTCAACTTTTGCAAATGCAAAATTCACCGGACTTTATGTAGGTGGTGGATTAGGCACCATTAGCTTAGATACATTTTGGGTTCAAAACAATAAAATTGGCGCTATCCAAACTATTGGTGGAGGTAACCTCGAATTCAATTGCATTCAAGTAGATGGCCAATCTGGCATTCATTATATAACAAACAACCTAATAGGTTCTAGTACCAGAGCAGGAAGCATTACTCAAAATTGTATTGGACACTTATATGGCATCAATGTGTATCCAAACTTTCCAAATGGATATTCTTTTATAAGTAATAACTCTATTTCAAATTTAGTTTACACCAGACACAATAGTTTTGAAGTGGCAGCTATTAGATTTGCTGGAAATTACAGATGTGATATATCCAACAATATCATCCGTAATTTATTCCATTCTCCATCCATACCAGCTAGTGTAAACAATTTACAAAATTTCCTCTTTGGTATCATTTCCTTTTCAGATTTAACAAGGTCAATTGAAAATAATACCATATATAACCTAGTTGGAACTACCAGCCCTGGCGGTATGGCAACTGGCATTTATGTTTGGGCGGGAACCAACCCAAACATCAACCTAAGCAGGAATAAAATATATGCAATTTATAATACGAGCCACAATGATTGTATGCAAAGAGGAATGTATGCTTCTGGAACCAACAACATACACAACAACCAAATAAGTCTTGGGACTGATAGTTCTGGCAACAGCATCACCTTGCCTCAGAGATTTATTGGAATCATCAAAACAAGCGGAACCTCCAAAGTATTTTTTAACACAGTAAATATTACTGGAAGTAATGTTGCAAGTAACTTAACTGCCAATAAAACAATGGCCTACTATTCTGAAGTAGGAGATGTTACAGACTCTGTTTATAACAATATTTTTATAAATACCCGATCGAATTTAACTTCAGGCTTGGGCATACACCATGCGGTTCACTTCTTTTTAGGTTCAAACCCTAGAATGAATAACAATTTGCTTTTTGCCAATGGCACCAATGGCGTATTAGCAAATATCAATGGAACAGATTATTCAACTCTGCCTAGCTTTGCTTTAGCAAGTAGCACAAACTCACAATCGCGTAGCAAACAAGTATTTTTTGTATCGCCTATCAACCTCAAATTAACCGGAAGCTCCATTGCTGATACTGCACTTACCGCATTGCCTAGGGCAGCATTTGGCAATGATATTGACAATGAACCAAGAGATTTAAGAAAGCCTTATATGGGTTGCGATGAAATTCCAAGTAACCCTTTACCTGTTCGCATGAATCTATTTGAAGCAAGCGCTATCAATGACGATGCATACTTAAATTGGCAAACAGGTTCTGAAATAAACAACAAAGGATTTAGAATAGATCGCGCTTCAAATGGAATAGATTTTGAACCCATAGCTTTTGTAAAAGGAAATGGAAATAGTCAAAAACCAAACAAGTACCAATACACAGACAAAGGCATTCTGCTTCAACAAAGCACTTGGTATTATCAATTGGTTCAAACCGATATAGATGGAATCTTGAGCTATTCTGAAGTTAAAAGAGTAGAGAAAACAAATGGCTTTGCAGGTTTAATTCAATTGTATCCAAACCCTGTGAGCAATCAATTTACAGTTAGTATTGATGAAGAACAAGAAATATTAAACGCTGAGCTTTTTGCATTGGATGGAAAATCAATGGGAATATTAACCCCAATAAATAGCCAAAGCAACAAGCAATACATCTTTAAAATGTTAGATATAAATTCTGGTGTGTTTGTATTGAGGTTGCAAACAAACACTGGTTACAAGCAATTAAAGCTCATTAAAGAATAAGCTTATTTATAACAATGAATTAGCCCATTGCAAGTTTCAAATGAAATGTTGCAATGGGCTTTATGTTTGTAAAACTCTCTAAAATCGCTATTAAACACAAAATGAAAAAACTATATTTGGCCTCATTAAATAACAAACATGAAAATTAAATCCCTTATATTCATTCTTTTAACTGGCATCAGATTTGGACTATTAGCCCAAAACCCCGGCGATACCATCAAGGTACGCACCTTTCATTATGGTAGCAATAACCGCGATACCTTGGCAGTTTTCCCTAGCGGCAATTTAACTTTCGAAAAGATTATCATGAAGTATAGCATGCGTTGTAAAAACGGATTGGTGTCGGATCAAACCAACAGAAATCAAGGATGTGGCGAATGGGATTATAGCTGCAATACTTATATAGTTGACTCTTCCAAAATAGAAGAAGTATTGAGCACACAACCCAATTATGCAATTTCAAACTTTACTGGAACATCCTTTCCATTTACAACAAAAGCGGTGTACGATTATTACCAATATTCGCAAAAAAGGATAACATTAAATAGCATAGTTGCCGATACAAATTATTCAATAATCAATGGTTCACTAGCATTAGCCAATGTAATAAAGAGTAACGAAAAATCTGGCAAATCTCAATTTATTTATTCGGCTGCAGAGCTTTCCACTGCTGGTTTAAATGCCGGTTTGATCCAAAGCCTTTTATTAAACGTAAACAACAACGGTGGAAAGGCAAGCTTCTTGAAAATAAGAATAAAACATACTGATGCTACAAATTTGAGAAATGGCATAGCCGAATTAAACAATTTTACTGAAGTATATTTCAGCGACTACAATTTTGTAAATGGTGAAAATAGAATTGTTTTTACTTCACCGTTTAATTGGAATGGTATACAAAACATCTTAGTAGAATTTTCATTCACCAATAGTGTAGCAAGCACCCCAATTTCCTTCTTGGGCTCATCTAACCTAGATTCTATGGGCATTTATACCAATAATAACTTTGCACTAGATTTAAGCAATAATGGTCAGCTCAACTTAGACACCAACCTTTTTAGCAGCATAAAAAATGAAGTATCTATTGCCTTTTGGGCCTTTGGAGATGCTGCACTAATGCCATTTACCAATAGCATATTGTATGGTACCGATAAAAATGTAAACAACAGACAATTGAACATTCATTTGCCACACAGCAGCAACAACATATATTTCGATTGCGGATTTGCAGCGGGCGGTTATGATAGGATCAATAAAATTGCAACACCCAGCGAGCAAGGTGGAAAATGGAACCATTGGGTATTTACAAAGAATGCCACAACGGGTATCATGAAAATATTTTTAAATGGCACTTTATGGTTCTCGGGTACCGGAAAAGTAAAACCTATCACCCTTGTAACTGTAACCTTAGGAAATAATTTCAAAGGCAAATTAAACAACTTAGCCATTTGGAACAAAGAAGTTACAGATTCATTTGTGACTCAAATAATGAACCTACCTATTGAAGATTTAACAAATTTTAGCAGCAACCTTGTATCCTACTATCCAATGAATGAAGGTACTGGTAAAAGTATCAAAGAGAACAAAAGCAACAACATGGTAATGGGCGAGAATGTAAGCTGGACGTATGACCGAGGCGACAAACTCAATCGCAATTTTAAAACTACCAGTCTTCGTCCGAGCGTAAAATTTACCAGAGGAACATACAACACCACCACACAAATTTTAAGTGTGAGAGATTCTTTAAAAAGAAATCCAAATACCATTTCCAATTATAGCATTACCTCTAAATCTGGAGTTACGCCACTAACCAATGATATTGTTAATTTAGTAAACACAAGCGATAGTTTATACCAAGCCTCAAAAAGCATGGTGTATGATGGGGATGTAGACTCATTGCCTGTTATAGATTCAATAGGCAATGTGGCAGAAGGAAATATTGCTATCAACAACTTAACTTATTACAGGCGCTTTCCATTTTACAATGAAATTATGTCGTTTGTTACTCCTTATGGTATCGGTTTGAACCTAGGAATAAATGGTAAAGCATGGTATTACGACATGACAGATTTTGGTCCAATTTTAAAGGGAAACAAACGCATATTAATGACTCTGGGCGGACAAACACAAGAACAAAACGATATTGAGTTTTGGTTCATAGTAGGTACACCTCCAAGAAACGTTTTGGCATTTAACCAACTGTGGCAAGGTACACCAAGAGGTGGAAATGCTTCCTTAGCAAGTATAAATAATGAAAGCAGGTTTCCATCTTTAACTGTACCTATTTTAGCAACTGGAAAAGAATTTAAAATTCGGTCATACATTACCGGACACGGTTCGGAAGGCGAGTTTGAACAAAATGGGGGTACTGTAAAACACATGTTGAAAGTAAATGGCAACGACACAGATTTTGTTTGGAGTGTAGCTAAACCCTGTGCATTGAATCCAGTATTCCCTCAAGGTGGCACCTGGATTTATGATAGACAAGGATGGTGCCCTGGAGAAACTTCAGTGCTTACCGAAAACAACATTACTAGCAAAGTTACCCCGGGCACAAGCGTGAATATAGATTACCTAGCATCAACGCCACCAAAAGCAGGAGCCTATAATTATGTTGTCTCGCACCAACTCATTACTTATGGTGCGCCAAACTTTAATTTAGACGCACGTATCATGGAAGTGATTCAGCCAAGCGATAAAATTGTGAATGGAAGAGAAAATCCAATATGTGCTACGCCAAAAATTGTGGTGCAAAATTCGGGTGCAACTACTATCACAAAATTAGAAATTGAGTATTGGATCAACACATCTGGAAACAAACAAACTTATACTTGGAGTGGTACATTGGCAAGTATGGAAAGTACCACCATTTCATTACCCACCAATACACTTTGGAATACCGGCATGTTGAACACCGGCAATCAGTTTTATGCCAATATCAAAGCGGTAAACAACAAAGCAGATGATTATGCTTTAAACAACCAATTTATTTCTAGTTTCAACAAACCAGAAATAGTGCCATCTCTGTTTACTTTTGAGTTTTTTACGAATAACAATCCAACAGAAAACTCTTATAAATTATTCGACGAGCAAGGCAATGTAATTGACTCACAAAATTTCACCAAACCAAATACCTTATTTAGCAAGTCTTATAACTTAGGTGGATGTTTTAAAATTGTGGTGAAAGACCTTGGCGAAGATGGCATAGCATGGTGGGGAAATTCTGCCCAAGGTACCGGCTATAGCAGGTTAAGAAGAAGCACTGGGACTGTATTAAAAACATTCCAAGCAGATTTTGGCGGAGGATTTGAGTATAATTTCACCACAAATTGGACCCTATCAACAGAAGAAATTTCATTTGGCACCTTGGTCAACGTATATCCAAACCCAAGCAATGGAGAGTTTACGGTTGATGGCAGCGATATTCAAAATGCTAGCATTAGCCTAACAGATTTAACAGGCAGATTGGTTCAAATACCTCAACAAGTAATAGGTTCAAAAATAGTTTTTAACGGTTTGAACCTAAACCCTGGCATCTATATACTGCTGATTGAAAAAGGCGAGGAAAAAGTTTGCAAGAAGATTTTGATTGAGTAGAAGAAATACAAGCAAACTATCCCCTATCCTCTTCTAGATCGTTGTGGTCATCGCCACCCAAACTGTAATAATTATTTTCTTCATCTTCATTGCCAATGTTTTCTTGCGCATCGTCCAATTCAGAACCCGGAACATCTAGGTCATCGCCCGAACTATCTTCCTTGAAATCCTTTTCATTTCTTGACCCTACTTTTTCGTTAGGAGTAATATTGATAGAAGGGTCATCTGAATTTAAGGTTGGCACTACCTTTCCCTTCTCGTATATGTCATCAGAAGGCGGGTAATCTGGATATCCAGGAAACGTAACTTCACCTGTTTCATCTTCCCCAAAATCATCAATAGGCATTTCACCCTCCTTAGTTGCCCTGTTATTATTGTTAGGAATTATGAGCTTAGTAGTTTTCATCTTTTATTGATTTAGATTTTGTTTAAACAATTACGGTTCATTGATAGCATGTCAATTCAAAATTAGCTTACTGACTTATCATGTAAATGAAGCTAAAAAAACGAATGAATGTTATGGCACAAACGTAAAGACGAAAAAAGGGTAAAAGCTTACATAAATTTGGGGAAGAGTTGTATGATTTACGTGTATATACTTAATTTTTAATCAGCCCAACTTCCTTCCAATTAAGAATATCGGTGCTATTAAAGGAGGATGAATTCCCTGTAAAAATCACATAGGAATTTTTAGTTTGTGGGTTTATTTTTTTCCAATAACTAATGCCTTTTACATAATCCTTGGTAAAGGTTGCAGCAGTCTTAATTTCTATGGGAACAACCTGCCCAGATTGATCTAATAAAAGGTCGATTTCGTTTCCAGTTCTATCTCTCCAATAAAACAAGTTACTGCGCTGACCATTATTAAACCTAGCTTTTAGCAATTCTAAGATGATAAAGTTTTCAAACAAAGCACCTCGTAATGGGTGCGTATTTACATGCGATTCAGTTTCTAATTCTAACAAGGAACAACACAAACCAGTATCATAAAAATACAACTTAGGCATTTGAGTTAACCTTTTACCCAAGTTATTATAAAAAGGTTGCAACCTAAAGGCAATAAAGCTAGCCTCCAAAATGCCAAACCAACTTAAAACCGTTTTCTGATCTACCCCTGTATCATTGCTAATTGATGAATAATTAACTTCCTGTCCAACTCTTGAGGCACAAACCTTTAAAAAACGCTGAAACAAAGCTAAATTAGTGATGTTTTTTATTTGCCTAACATCTCTTTCTACATATGTTAACAAGTAATTTGGGTAAAAATCTCTTGGTTTAATTTTCTTATCATACAAACGCGGATAGCCTCCATTTAGGATTAGCTTATTTAAACTTTGCTTGTCATATTTACTTCCTGCTAATTCATGATAACTAAAGGGAAGCAAATGAATAAAAGCTATCCTACCCGCTAATGTTTGAGAAATACTTTCGAGCAACAATAAATTTTGGGAACCGGTAATAATAAACAATCCTACTTTTTTAGGTTGATCATCTATCACTCCTTGCATATATGAAAGCAATTGGGGTACCCTTTGAATTTCATCAAAAATAGCACCCGATTTATATTGATGAAGAAAAGCCCTCGGATCGCTAGTCGCCAACAATATATTATCTTGATTTTCGAAACTGATATAAGGCTTCTTAGGAAATAGTTCTTTGGCAAGGGTAGTTTTTCCCGACTGCCTTGGTCCTAATAAACCAACCGCAGGAAATTTTCTTGCCAATTGTTTTACCTTACTAGATGCACCTCTTTGTATCATCATTCAAAGCTAATAAAAATTTGTCAAATTAGGAATCAGATTCCTAATTTGACAAGTAAAAATAATCTTATTACATTGAATTGCAATTATTTAAAAATATCATCTTTTAAAAAATAGATATAACATATATTGTGTGCATGATTTAATATCCCATCATTTTAACAACATCATCCCTCCAAACCCCTAATCAACGAAAACAGCATTTTGGAGAGTTCTTCTGCTTGTAAGTAGAATTTTTGTTGGGTGAGTGGATCTATGATTTTATTTTCGAGAAGCAATTCTAATAAGGCCACAGTCTCAAAAACGGAGCTGCGAGCTATTATATAAAAATTGCGTTTGTCGGGCTTGGTGAACCTGCCAGATCCTTCGGCAATATTGAGTACGATACTCATAGATGCGCGTTTGAGCTGGTCTTTTTCTGAAGAGGTGAGTTTGGTTTGTGAGAGGTAGGTAGAAATTTGCTGATGGTAAACTTTTGCTTTTTGGTAAACATCCAGCTTTTCAAAATCGAACATGGCTATACTTTAATTTTAAAAACAAGATAGCTAAATGATTCTTGTTACGGCTTGGAGCTTTGGGTATTCATGACCTTCAGGCTCTTTCAACTTTAAAGTAAAGTTGCTAACTTGTTTTTAAATCAAACTTTTGTCCTAGTTGGGATTTTTGGTTTGAATGTAAAATTTGCCTTAAATAAATCACTTTTGTTCTAGTTGGAACTTTGCAGTTTGAGTTGGAGTGTGAGTTTTGAGGGACTCAATCAGTTTGCAGTGTTCGCCTTTCGCTGTTGCTCAAGGCTCACACTTCAAACTGATTTCGTGGAGCTGCAGGGACTTATGTATGCTCCTATAAAACGCTAATTATCAATTATTCACAATGTCGATGTCGTGTCGACGTCACAGATTGCAAAATAGTTTTTTCGTGGGGACCGTTACGAAACCATGCTTTGAACCTTTGTCCAATTTTCGGTGATAACTGCGAATTTTACAAGAAAATTATTTTCACTAAAATTTTTATTTATCAATAAGATTGCAAAACTATTTTTATTATAAAATAGGTATTTTAAATGCTTTATAAATTTATGAATTAATTAAAATGATTTATTACAATCTTTCCCTTTTGAATGATTTTATGCTCATTGTCCTTAAAAATTATTATATACAATCCATCTTTAATTGTATTTAGTTCAATTGTTGGATTTTTTGAATCAATTGAAAAAGATGTTTCCTTACCCAACAGGTCTATAAAAATCAATTCGGATAAAATTATATCCCCATGTTCGATAGAAAGAAAATTATTTGATGGATTTGGAAAATACTTAATGGATTGAGATTCCTTATTATTGATAAATTTATTAATTGACCCTAGGGAATCAGTTTTAAAAATTAATATATCTTTATAAGACCTTTCATTATTAAAAATAGTTCCACAACCAAAATATCCACCATCCCTTGATTGTTTTATACATCTTAATTCAATTGTTTTACTTGTCTCACCTGTGTCGATATATCTAATCCAAAGATTATTTAACTTATTATCACATTTAAGCAGCCTATTGCGACCTGCGACAATTATCCCTCCATCTGAAGTTTTTGCCATACAAGTAAAATATGGATTTTCACCTTGCTTATTTGAATAAATAAATTTTT
>CAMCJW010000111.1 GCA_945875195.1 Chitinophaga pinensis
GGCTCTTTGCGCACCTTTAAACAAAAATTCTGGTGTAAGTTCATCATCAGGATAGGCTTTAGCAAAATCAAGGTATGCTAATTTTAACTCGGTCATGAGCTCTGTGCTAAAGGCACTGTCATTACTTTCTAGTCCTTTGATGTTTTTTAAGGCCTTCTCTTTAGGAGATTGACAAGCTGCCAAAATTGTAACGCTCAATAAGATAATCAAAGATATACGCATGAGATTATTGCTTTTTTTGTTGCAAATAAACAAGTTATTTGTGGTAATATCATCAAATATTTAAAGTGAACACTACTTTTTTTTATCAATTTGGTGTAAATCAAAATAAATTCTAGTAAAGTATTTGTAGTTTCCTAATACCTTATATTTGCCATCAATCAATTTAGCTTTTTTCATACATGAATCTATCAAAATTTAAACTGAAATATAATTTAACAATAAACCAATTTGTCCTTGTATCAAGTTTTCTTAATTTTCTATTTTTTCATCTACCCTTTTTCACTTTTGTTTTTAAGAACGTTGATTACACAAGTTTTAACGGCATTATCATCATTGTTAGCCTAATAATTCTAATGCTGGTATTAAATGCCTTTGTTTTTTACCTAATTTGCTTTTTATCTCGCGTTATAGCCAAACTCTTAATGGTTATTTTCTTTATAATCAATTCAATATCCGTGTACTTCATTTTAATTTATGGAGTAATTATTGATGAAGGTATGATAGGCAATGTATTTAATACCAATTACCAAGAATCGAGCAGTTTTTTTTCACTTTCAATGGTAATATTTTTGATCATACTAGGTATCATTCCAAGTATTTATTTAATGAAAGTTAAAATAGAAAAAGTGCCTTTGAAGAAATTTCTTACTACCTCCTTCGTTACTTTACTTTTTATCCTAGCACTTGCTTTTGCAAACGCAAGCAATTGGCTTTGGATCGACAAAAACTCTAAAACTCTCGGAGGATTGGCAATGCCTTGGTCTTATGCAGTTAATACCTCACTGTACCATATCCACAATTATCAAAAAAATAAAAAAGAAATACTATTGCCAGATTTAACAATAGCAGACAAAAATAAATCTATTATGGTATTGGTTATAGGTGAATCTGCCCGCAGTCAGAATTTTTCTCTATACGGATATGAAAAAAACACCAACCCATTGCTCTCCAAAATCAACAATGTTTATCATTATAATGCCACCTCATCTGCTACTTACACAACGGCTGGCGTGAAATCTATTTTAGACCATAAAAGCACAGATGATTTGTATGAAATTTTACCAAACTATTTATATAGAAACAATGTAGAAGTTATTTGGCGAACCACCAATTGGGGAGAGCCGCCTGTTCATGTAAAGAATTTCTCCAATCGTGAAGCCTTAATGCCTAATTGCATTGGGGAAGGCTGTGAATACGACGGGGTTCTTTTAGCAGGATTGAAAGAGCAAATTTTAGCAAGCCAAAAAGATAAAATTTTTATTGTATTGCATACTAGCACTAGTCATGGACCAAGCTATAGTAAAAAATACCCCACACAATTTGAAACTTTTAAACCGGTTTGTAATAGCGTTGAATTGGGGTATTGCTCCCAAGCAGAATTAGTTAATGCTTATGACAATACCGTAGTTTACACCGATTACTTGTTAAGCAAAGTAATTGAAGATTTGAAACAACTCAAGCAATACAACAGCGCCATGATTTTCGTTTCAGACCATGGCGAATCTTTGGGAGAAAAAAACTTGTACATGCATGGATTACCTATGAGTATAGCACCAAAAGAACAATATGAAATTCCTTTTATTGTTTGGTTATCTGATAGCTCAAAACAACTAAAACCAATTACTCAGGTTTCGCAATACCATGTATTTCACAGTGTATTAAATTTCTTGAACCTAAAAAGTCCTGTTTACAACGAAGAAGTAAATATTTTTAAATAGGAAAAACAATTTAGGCGTAATCTCAATAGAAATACTTATGCCAAATAGAAGCAAAGCTCAATACTGATTTGTACGCAATAGAACCAAAGTGCATGCCTCTATGGCTTCAATTCCTGCGCTTTCTAGCTTTGCCTCAAATTCAGAATTTTCTGTACCTGGGTTAAACACCACTCGCTTGGGATGAAGTGCTAGAATTTTTGCTTCGTAATCTCCTTGGTTTTGTGGGCCTACATACAAAGTTACCGTATCAAAAACTTGATCTGTAGGCCATGTGGTTTGTATGGTGTTTCCTTCAATATTTCCAGCTCTTAAACCATAAGCATAAGTATCATGCTTGTATTCATTGAGCATAACTGTTGCTTTGTAGGCATAACGCTCTGGCTTTTCTGAAGCCCCAATTACCAATGTTCTTTTCATATCGTTAGTGCAAAGTAAAGGATAAATCTTGCTGAAAATTCATTAATTAGAAATCGATTTAAGTAACTCATCCAATTCTTTATTGGTCAGGTTTGCTTTTTCTGATTTATCATAAATTGAAAGTAAGTATACTGTGGCTTCTGTAACTACTATGTTTGCAATTATTCTTGCACCTCCACTTTTACCCTTACCTTTGGAAGCAATTGCTATTCGAATTTTATAACAATTTTTACCGATAGGGGTACCCTATTCAGGATTTTCTTTGAGTTCCTGAACCAAGTTTAATATTTCGACTTTTAGCGAAGAATATCTTTTGATAAGCCTTTTGGCCTGTTTTTCAAAAACAACAATTGTTTTAACTTTATAGCTCATTCAAAAAATCTTCGGCATTACGAGCTTTCTTTTTACCAGCCCTAATCAACTTCATTTCTTCAACAGCTTCTTTTATTTCTTCCATCAGTAGAGCCTTTTCATCGGTAATTGTTTTGGCCTTTACATAAGAAATGCTGCGCAATACATCCATTAATGAATCTGCTTTATTGTCTGGTATATCTAATAATACTTTCATTGATTAAATTAGTTTTTGAAAAAATGCTATTTATTTTATTTCTAAGAATATTTCCTTAACAAGAACAAAGATAATAAGAATAGAAAAGACTTTTTATGCTTATTTTCGCATTTCAATGCAACAAGGAATTTATTCATGAAAATTAGTTATCAGTGGCTCAAAGATTTTATTGATACCGATGCCAAAGCAAGTGAAATTGGCGCACTCCTTACCAGTTCGGGCTTGGAAGTAGAAGATATCAGCGAACATTATTCAATACCAGGTGGCTTAGAAGGTATCATTATTGGTGAGGTACTTTCGGCCGAAAAACACCCCAATGCAGATAAATTAAAAGTTTGTCAAGTCAATTTAGGTTCGACCCAAAAACAAATAGTTTGTGGTGCGCCTAATGTTGCGGCCGGACAAAAAGTGTTGGTTGCCACCGTTGGCTGCACCGTACACCCAAGTAAGGGCGAACCCTTTACCATTAACAAAGCAAAAATTAGAGGCGAGGTGAGCGAAGGCATGATTTGTGCCGAAGATGAACTGAGCCTAGGTAATAGTCATGATGGCATTTTAGTTTTGCCAGATTCCTATGAAGTGGGCAAACCTGCCACCGATTATTTTGAGGTGTACCAAGATCAAATCATTGAAATTGGCCTCACCGCAAACCGCGGCGATGCTGCCAGCCATTATGGTGTTGCCAGAGATTTATATGCCCTTGGCGTAAAGAAAAAAAGAACCGTTCTACCAAGGTTAATTTTAGGTCAGGCCGAAAACCCATTTACCGTTACCCTTGAAAAAGATAGTGGCTGCTTAAGGTATAGCGGATTAGAAATTAACAATATAAGCGTTAAACCTTCACCAGAATGGTTGCAAAATAGGTTAAGGGTGATTGGTTTAACGCCAATCAACAATATTGTAGATGCCACCAATTTTATGATGCACAGCATTGGGCAGCCTTTGCATGCATTTGATGCGGCAGAAATTGCAGGACATCAAATCATTGTTCGTACTGCAAAAGAAGGCGAACGCATGGTCACTTTGGATCAAACCGAAAGAAAAATGAAAGGCCATGAGTGCTTGATATGCGATGCGGTGCGACCATTAGCCATTGCTGGTGTATTTGGCGGATTGCATTCTGGCATCAACGCCGAAACCAAGAATATTTTTATTGAAAGTGCCTATTTTGATAGCGCCACAGTGCGCAAAGCAGCCAAAGCACATGGACTTAATACTGACGCCAGCTTCAGGTATGAACGCGGCACTGATCCAAACATTACTTTTGAAGCCTTGCACGATGTGGCTGCTTTGATATTGGATATTGCTGGCGGTTACTTGCCTAGTCAGATAATTGATGTATATCCAAACCCTGTTCCTGATAGAGTTATTCAGTTTTCGCCAGCTAAATCAAATGCCATCATTGGTAAAGATATTCCTTTGGCCACCCAAAAGAAAATACTCACCGATTTGCAAATTTTGATTCGTGAAAATGGCAATGATGATTGGGAATTAACCGTGCCGCCCTACAGAGTAGACGTGGAAAGAGCCATTGATGTTACCGAAGAAATTTTGCGCATCTATGGTTTAAACAATATTGAAATGGGCCATGCCATTAAATCGGCAATGACTTTCAGCAAAGATGAGTTCGGTTTGAACCTAAAAAACAAGTTGGCCAATTTTTTAAGTAGCAATGGCTTTTTTGAAATTGCCACTAACTCATTGACGCGCTCGAGTAATTATTCTGCAGATCAATTGGGTCAAACCGTAACATTACTAAATCCCTTGAGCCAAGATTTGGATATTTTAAGACGCGATATGGTTTACAGCTTGTTGGAGGCGGTTCAATACAATAACAACAGAAAGAGCAACGACTTACGTTTTTATGAAATTGCCAAAACCTATTCGCGCCATGGAGATGCCAATGATTTAAGCAGCTATAAGGAGCAAAAACATTTGGTTTTAGGCTTACTGGGCAAAAAACAACCAGAAACTTGGAACAATCCTAAAACAGAGTTTGGATATTTTGGCTTAAAAAATCAGGTAGAGGCAATTTTTAAAAAGGCAGGCATTGCCAAATTGAGCTATACCTATGAGGAAGATGCTCGCTTTGAAATTGCAGCACAAATATTTGTTAAGAAAAAGCATGTGGGTGTTATGGGCTGTTTGAACCAAAACTTGGCGAAAAAATATGATATTGACAAATCGTTTTGGTATGCTGATATTGATTTGGATTTGCTAACAGAATTGGCCAATGAAGTAAAGTTTAAGTTGAAGCCAGTATCAGTTTTTCCAGAAGTGCGAAGAGATTTGGCGCTATTATTGGATCAAACCGTAACCTATGAGCAATTAGAAAAAATTGCAATAAAAACAGAGCCTAATCTATTAAAAGTCGTAAATGTTTTTGATGTTTACATGGGCGATAAAATTGAGCAAGGTAAAAAATCCTACGCTTTGAGCTTTATTTTGCAAGATGAAAACAAAACCTTAACCGATGCAGAAATAGAAGCAGTGATGAACAAGCTGGTTCAAAATTTTGTAAAGGAAGCTGGGGCAGTTTTAAGAGGCTAATCCATGAAAACGGGGGAGAAAGCAGCATTAATTAGGTTAAAAGTGACCGCCTTGCTCCAGCAAGTTGCCCAATTGCAAAAAAAGCTTGAAGAAGCGCAATTGGAGCGAGAAAGCTTAAAAATTGAGCTGCAAAAACAAACAAAAAAAGTAGAAATATTAGAAGATAAGAATAAAATTAGTAAACTTGCTGATGGAATTCAACTAGGAAAGCAGGACAAATTGGAAATGAAACAAGCCATTAAACAATATGTTCGCGAAATAGATGAATGCCTAAAGTTGTTAAACCAAATACCTAACAACCATTGAACGAGCTTTCTATAAATATCCATATAGCCGGAAGGGTTTATCCCCTAACTGTTGACTCAAAGGAGGAATCCAATTTGAGAGCAACCGGTAAACTCATACAGGATAAATTGCAGCAATACAGCAAGCAATTTAACCTGCGCGATCAACAAGATTCTTTGGCCATGTATGCCATAGAAATAGCGAATGAGAATTTGGCACTGAAACAACAATTGTTGGATAGTGCCAATGAAACGGAGGTAGAACTGGACCAAATTACCCAGTTGTTAAAGCACATTCAATTGTAAACGAAAGGATTTGAGTTTGGCGTTCAACACATAAACAGTTAAACCAAATGGGAGCTATTGAAATTATTATTGCTATGCTGTCTTTAGTGGCAGGTGCAGCAGTTATGTGGGTTGTAAATAATAACAACCTCAAAACAAAATCGGTACAAATTATAAAAGATGCCGAAGAAAAAGCCGAAATCCTGAAAAAGGATAAATTATTAGAGGCAAAAGAAAAGTTTTTTCAACTGAAGTCGGAACACGACAAAGAGGTTAATAACCGAAATGCCAATCTATTAAAAGAAGAAAACAGAATTAAGCAGATTGAGCAAAGCCTAAAGCAGAAACAAGAAGCTGCTCAGCGCAAAGATTCTGAGTTAGATTCTATCAAGCAAAGTTTAGAAAAGCAACAGGCTGCTGTTCAACTTAAAAAGGAAGAGGCTGATAAAGCACTTAACAACCAAGTAAAACAACTAGAAAAAATTGCCGGACTAACCGCTGATGAGGCTAAAAAGCAATTGGTAGAGGCTTTGCATGAGGAGGCTCGAACCGAGGCGCTTTCTAAAATTAAAGACATTACCGATGAGGCCAAATTAACGGCCAGCAAAGAAGCCAAGAAAATTATTTTGAGCACCATTCAACGCACAGCGGCAGAACATGCCATTGAAAATGCAGTGAGTGTATTCAATATTGAAAGCGATGAATTAAAAGGTAGAATCATTGGTAGAGAAGGTAGAAATATCCGCGCCTTAGAAGCAGCCACAGGTGTTGAATTTATAGTAGATGATACCCCTGAAGCCATTATCCTTTCTTGTTTTGACCCTATTAGAAGAGAAGTAGCGCGTTTGGCCATGCACCGTTTGGTAACAGATGGTAGAATTCATCCAGCACGCATTGAAGAGGTGGTAGCAAAAACCAAAAAACAAATTGAAGAAGAGATTGTAGAAATAGGCGAGCGTACTTGCATTGATTTGCAAATCCATGGTCTGCATCCAGAATTGGTGCGTATGGTTGGTAGAATGCGTTACAGAAGCTCTTACGGACAAAATTTATTGCAACACTCACGTGAGGTAGCAAACCTTTGTGCTACAATGGCTGCAGAGTTTGGCTTAAATGTAAAATTGGCCAAACGTGCCGGATTACTACATGATATTGGTAAAGTGCCAGACGATGATGCTGAAACACCACATGCATTATTAGGTATGAAGCTTGCGGAAAAATACAAGGAGAATTGGGAAGTAGTGAACGCCATTGGCGCGCATCATGATGAGGTTGAAATGACCTCTATCCTATCTCCAATCATCCAAGCTTGTGATGCCATTAGCGGATCAAGACCTGGTGCACGAAGAGAAGATACCGAGAACTACATGAAACGTTTGAAAAACTTGGAAAACATTGCATTGAGCTACCCTGGAGTAGAAAAAGCATTTGCCATCCAAGCAGGTAGAGAATTACGCGTAATGGTAGAATCGGATAAAGTTACCGATGACCAAGCAGATTTGATGTCGATTGACATGAGCCAACGTATCCAAAAAGAAATGACTTACCCTGGTCAGATTAAGATTACGGTAATTAGAGAGAAGCGTTCAGTTAATTTCGCTAAGTAGCCCTTCGACACCCATTCGACAAGCCCAGGGTGACGCTGTAAGCAAAAGTCCTAGGTTGATAGACCATAGTAAAAAAAGCCTGCTCAAGTGATTGAGCAGGCTTTTTTTTGTAGATAGAATTCACTATCTTAGCGGTATGAGAAATGATTTTTTAATGGATAAAACTCAAGTGAAAATATTCAAGCTTGGTGAAGAGCCAAAACCATATGAATATTGGTTAACCCAAAGTCCTGAAAAAAGAATTTCAGCTATTGAATATTTACGTAAACAGATAAATGGAACTGAATCAAGACTTCAAAGAGTTTATAGAATTACTAAACTCAAATGAGGTAAAATATATTGTTGTAGGAGGCTATGCAGTAGGTTTTCACGGATATCCAAGATACACCGGGGATATTGATTTATGGATTGCCATTTCAAAAGAAAATACTGAACGATTTGTTGATGTACTTATAAAATTTGGATTTGCAGCACTTGCCTTAATTCCTGAAGATTTCCAAAAAGAAGATTTGGTTATACAATTTGGTTACGAGCCAAATCGAATAGATATCTTAACTTCGGTTACTGGTTTAAATTTTGAAGAATGTTATGCAAAATCGAACCAAGCCAATTTTGAAGGCTTATCAATTATTTTTCTTGATCTTGAAAGTTTAAAGAAAAATAAATCTTTAACAGGTAGAAAAAAGGATTTAGGTGATATTGAAAATCTGCCATAGATGCCTATTTTAATAAGCCTGCTCAATCTCTTGAGCAGGCTTTTTTTTTTGATACTCCGTAACATATTGACTCTAAGTCACATTGACCTTGTACAAAGGCAGTCACTGACCTTGTACAAAGGCGGACACTGAGCTTGTCCAACGCCGGTCACTGAGCTTGTCGAATGGCGGTCACTGAGCCTGTCGAAGTGTGATTCGGGCATGCAGCAATTACGCATGAAAAGGCGTTTTCATTGAAACAGGCTTCGACAAGCTCAGCCACCGATTATTCGACAAGCTCAGCCACCGAGTCTTAGGCTGCGTCACCCTGAGCTTGTCGAAGGGTTAATGCGCCTCCAGCCAATTATTCC
>CAMCJW010000112.1 GCA_945875195.1 Chitinophaga pinensis
ATAATAAAATTGTTATCTTCTGTTTCGGCAACACCAGTTGGATAACTTCTTTTACCTTGATAAACCTTATACCATAATTGTTTGCCAAGAGTGTCTGTGCACAAAACCGCCAAAGGCGGTTTTATAGTAGTATTTTTAATATCCCTACCAAAAAAATAAATTCGATTTCCACTTTTTAAAATGGCAGAATTATTAAATTTATTATTCACTTCAACCTCAAAAGTACTTTTAACATTGTTAGCTGAATCAAAATACAACAAAAAATAATTAAGGCAACTTAATGAATCTGAACCTAATACTCCAATTTTTGAATTTGGCGTCTTTAAAATATACATTCCAGAATAATAATAATATTCTTTTCCAAAAACTTTCAAAATTGTTGTTTTTTGTCCAGAGGAGTCTACCTTCCAAGTATAAATTTGTGTATATTTAGTGGAATCATTTGCATTAAAATTAATAGTACTACCTGTTAAAATTATTTCATTTTGGTTATAATTAATTACAGACATACAACCCTCCCAAGCGCCAAATAAATTATACATTTTCGAAAAATAAGGCTGGCCATTAAATTCAATATTAAAAAACAAAAAAGAAATCATTAACTTAAATCCATTCATAATTTTTTAGTGATTAATAATTAATTTCTTAACAATTTCAGTTTTACCATTAATTATGATAGAAACAAAATAGAATCCATCAGATAAATTGGATGTATTAATTGTTAAATTTCCTCTAGCCAAATTTGTTGGGCTCACAAATAAAATTTCACCTATTGCATCCGTTAAAATAATTTCCTTATTCATTAATGATGAATTTGACTGGAATTCTACATTAACAAAGTTTCCTGCCGGATTTGGGTAAACTTTAAAGCTTTGATTATTGCCTGAATCAGTAACCTCGTCCTTTATTGTTGGAGTACCCTTTTTAATAAGCAATTCTTCATTTAATTTTCGTTCAAGTATTGAATTACAATGCCTTCCTTGAACCAAACTAATTATTCCTTGTGCAGATAAGGATGCTGTATTTCCACCTTGTGCTATAGCTTCTAATAATTGCCATTCTTCTTCATGTAATTCATATATATTTCTACCATTATTTGTTGCATTTATTAATATAGAATAATAACTTATAAAATCTGCATTTTCAGTGGAAGTTCCATTTAATTCTGATAAATATTGAAGGGCTAAATTGTATAAACCTACTGCGTATAAGGTCCCAATCAATTGCTTCCTTGCTACTTCATCAGTTTCATTTTCCAAAAACGAAATAATGTTTTGCGGACTGTTAAATGTAGAATCAAATAACCCCATTTGATTGTATGTCCAGATTGCGTTATTTCTACTTTGATTGGTTTCAATGGTGTAATAACGTAAATTTTGTGTTGCTTCAAGTAATGCAGCTCCTTCCAATTCATCATTATTAATAGCATCTTGCCAATATTGCCTATTGGTTTTATTCAGATAATATTCTGTTAAAATACCACCATTAAATACTTCACCTGCTGTTTCGCAATTATTTTGAAATGCAGGTGTTCGCGTGCAATTGTCTTTTATTGAAATAACAGAACCAGGTATTTGATTTTGGCAATTATTAACATCAACATTCAATGTCATATTTGGATCAGGTCTATTAGGTTCACCTGGTTTCACTACATAGGATTTTGTAAAGTTTGCATAATGAGCTGCATCATAAGTTAAGTTTGTGAAAAAGGTATTGTTATAATCCGTTCTTAAATCTTGTAATAATGGATGGCACTCGCCAAATACTGGAGTTAAAAAAGTTGTGGAAATTGGGTTCATATTCATTGCCTTAAAAGCATCTATAAATTGGTTGCAAGTAATTTGTAGAGATTGGTTTGAATTTTGTGTTTGACTTCCAATATTAGTCCAGCCTAAATGATTTAATCGGCTATATCCACCGCCACCACTAGCATCACTGTTATCAAAAACTGTTCCTATAATTACCTCTGTTGGGTTTCTTGGTGGGTCTAATTCAAAAATAGGACTAGCTTGTGAAAAATTATTTTCCTCAATCATGAACCCTGAACATTCCTTGGTATGAACACCCGCAATGCCAGAATAGCCGAGTTCATAGTCGTATGGGCTATATAGCCGGTTATAGTAATAATCTGGCACATATAATGAAAAATTATTTTTGAAAATATTATAGGTTACACCATTCTCCAATAAAATACCTTTGTCGTTTAATTCAAAATCTTGTTCCTTTATATTGGTTTTACCACTTAAGGTAAATGAAGGACTATGCGCACTGTGTATGCCATTGGTTAAGTTGCTAAAAAGTCCACGCTTCTCAATGGCACAGTCCATAAAATTGCTTATTCCACTTACTTTTACAGTGGCATCAAGTGTATAAATACCAGTACCTCTGAACCAATTTGGGTTACCTGCAAAAGCTGCTCCATTGATATTTTTAAATTCACATCCATCAAACTTAACGCCATGCGCTCCCCAAACAGTTACCATATACATACTTTTTAAGGCAGTTAAATCATTGGCATCACAAGTAGTGTTTAACTCAAAATTACAATTGGTAAATAGGCCTGCATAATTCATAGATTTTTTATATTCCATAAATTCTACATGGCGTTTATTGTTTTTAAAGATGGTATTAGTGGCAATAACAATTCCACCTCCTGTTCTACTCCAAATTATCTTCCCATTATTATCCAATGCGGCAGTGCTTACCGCCACATCAGCATTTTGGATTTCGGCATCTTTTAAATATAAATAACCTTGATTGGAAATTGGATATTGGGCTAAGGCAGGATTACCTGCCACATGAATTCCTTCCCAATTATTGCCACAAAGGTTATAAAGTTTTCCCCCATCTACTATTACTTTGCCACCAGCCTCTATTTGCAAATATTTATCTGTTGCAAAACTCACATTTCCATTTATAGTTAAAGTGGCTCCATTCTTAACTACAACAGATGTATTAAAATTATGAAAAGTGTTTACTCCCCAAGTTTGACTTTGCGAAATTTCATAAGGTATATTAACAGGTTTTAAATCTGCCTGATAAATTCCTCTTCCCCATGTGCTACATAAAATCTTAGACCTGCAATAATCTATTTCTAAATTCGTAATAATAACTTTAGGTAATCCATTGCTATAACATTCCCAAGTTTGAGTAGCCTTATTCCAACGGTAAATACCAAAATCTGTTCCTGCATATAATACTTCGTCTGTACCTTGTTGGTATATTAAAGTAGTAACAGGAAATGCTGGCAATCCAACAGACATATCATTCCAAGTATCCCCTCCATCTGTAGATTTAATTACCCTATATTCTCCTTGATTTGAATTATTGCCAGATAATAGAAAACTACTTAACCCCATATAAATAATTTGCGCATTTTGTGGATGTATTTTAATTGTAGTTACATGAGCTTTTCGTAATATTAAGGCTCCATCATAAGTTAAATCAACGTTAGCAGTTATATCTGTAAAACTTTGGCCTCCGTTTGTTGATTTAAAAATTTTCCTAACATAGTCATTATCCCATAATGGGTTTAGGGCACTTACAAAAATTACATTTGGGTCCGATATGGAAACATCAATGGCTCTTATCCAATCATTATAAATACTAGTTAAGTGGTCTCCAATAGCAGGTAAATAATCGATTTTATTAGTTTGCTTATTAAAATAAATTAATTTTAAATCACCAATAAATAAACTTCTGTCATCTTTTGGATCGAGTATCATTGGGAAATTTTGAGACGCACCCTGAGCATCATATGAAAATTGACTTCCACTTATATTCCCATTGGTTTGATAATATTTAATGCTTGGATCAGATTTTGAAATCCTAATAGCAGCTCCATCACCCCAGGACTCTTGCACCCAAGTTGTACCATTAAATCTCTGGCTACCATTGTCCTGTAAGCCAATATATGGAAATCCATTTTGTTGAATATCAAATCCAAAAACTTGACCAAGCACTAAATTTCCATTTATATTATCCCAATAATTTTGGGCAATTTTATTTGCCCAAGTTCCATCTTGATCCAAGGTTTTGGCCCTTGAAATTCCACCATCATGCCCTATAAAAAAATAATGATTTTCTATTTCCGCACCATAAATATGTATTTCAACAATGCTTCTAATATCTGCATGAGTAGTGCTTAAATTACTATTAGGATTAGAATTAGGAGAGTAAACTGAAACAATATCAAAATCTGCATTTGATTGAAAATTGGTAGATTTTAGCAATTCATTTTCACCTATAAATGCAACGTTCTTGTTTATATCTGAGATAATGAATAGATGGTTGCCTGAGGGTGCAGGATTATGTACATCGATAAGTTTATTTTTAATTAATGTAAAAATTTGTCCGCTATTTATCGATTTATATAATTGTACATTCCTTGATTCTTGGCCAAAATTATCAATTTGGTTCACCATACAATACAAAATACTTGGATCATTTTCACTTACCTCTAATGAAATATATCTATTTTTTCCATAATCTGGCAAATCAGTATAAATTTCATTCCAAGATTGGTTTAAGTTTTCGTTGTTATGCCATGCTTTGGCATATTGTAAAGGTGTGTGGTTTAATTTATGGCAAAAACTTGAAACATAAATTTGCAACACACCGCCTACAAACTGAACTTCTAAATCCATTAAATAACTTTTATAGGAGCCTGAACCTCCAGCATATAATGGATCATTTGGGTCTTCAGCATCTTTTTTATAATCCTCATCCCAAAAACCTGTTTGTGTATTCTTAATTAGCTTATAAAAATAGCGTGTACTTATGGCGTATATAATATTATTGTTTGTAGGATGGAATACAAATTTGCTAATAAAAAAGTCTTTTGCATCTTTAGTCGAAACACCAAAATCAATAACATTAGTTGGAGTTCCACCATTAATAACCTTGAATAATCCAGCGCCATAACCAACCATACCTGAATGTCCGTGCGCACCAGTAGCATAAAAAACTGTATTATTCGTATTATCAGCAGGGTCAAAAGAAATCCATGAAATACCTAATGCTGGTAGATGTAAAACATCTGTAATATTAACCCAATTTGTTCCACCATTTTCTGTATACCATAAGCCTGATGCTTGGGTACCTGCATAAATTTTTTGTGGATTAATGGGATTTACAGCAATTGCCATTATTATACCTAATGTAGCAATATTAGTATTTTGCGGGCCAACCAAAGTCCATGGAAAATCTGTATTTGAACAAGGTGTTATTTCATTAGCTAAAACTTTGTTTCCTATTTTTGCACTTGTAAAAATATCACCTCCAATTTGGGTTCCACTCATGTAACTCCTATCTGGTTGAATAAACTTCCATCTTTGAAAACTTTTTTCTCCAGGTATATAACCGTGGTTACTAGTATCTGCTTGATGAAGTGAATCAAATTGGTGACTAATTAACCCAGAATTAAGTGTGTAATTGGTGTTAGGGTCGGTAACCAAAGGATTATTTAATAGCCATTGATATTGTTGTGCAAATAATTTATTTGGCACAATAAAAAGTAATAATATAAAAATGAATAAGAGTGGTTTTATGTCATTGTCTCTTTTAATAGAAATTACTGATGTAATTTTGCATTTTTGGGTATTCATAACTCATAGATTTGAAATATAAAGGTATGTAAATAAAAGTAATATCAAAATTATTTTATTACAAATCAATTCATTAACAAAATTTTCCTAACGGTCGTAATGGTCTAAAAACAAGAAAAGGAGCCGAGGCTCCCTTTCTTGCGTAATCAATCAAATCTTCGTTGCTTTACCACAAACAACGAAACCTAAATATGGCCACAACCTATAATTTCTTATTAGTTGCCGTTAACATTTAAGTCGAAACTTAACATTGAACTCTCTTCCTTCAATTGTTCTACAACTGGTGCATCCATTAATGAGGGTGCAGGATTTTCTTTTGGTTCAACTTTCTTAGGAGCTACTGCTTTGGATTTAATTAATTCGCCCATGCCAGCCACTTCAATTTTGTTTTCCTTGGCAAACATTCCTAGGGCAATTGCTTGCTTGATACCCGAAATATTTACTTCAATTTCAAAATCATCATTAGAAATAGCTCTCGGATTAACCGTAAAACCTATTCTTTGATCTAAACAATAATCCAGCAAAATCTGAATATTTTTTCGTTTACTTAATAAAACTGGTGTTTCTTCTGCCATCAAAATTTCCTCCTATTTGAGTTTGTAAAATTACAATTTCAAACCAAATTTGTAAGTTAAGATTGTGAGAAATCGGCTCAAACTTTGCCATGCTTTTCAACCTCAGGCAAATAAAAGTTAATAAAAGGTGTATAAGTGTGGGTGTGGGGAAAATCCCAAAACGAGGCGATTTTATATCTATTTGCAATTCAGCGACTTACCTTAGTAAGGTAAAATTCCCACTTTGGGTATTATCGGATCCATCATAACCCGTGTACCTCAAACGGTAAAAATAAACATCGGCTTGGCAAATTTCGGCATTGAGTTTTCCATCCCAGGGTTCGTTCTTGTTATTGGTTTCATAAACCTTCTCTCCCCATCGGTTGTAAATCTGTATGTTAAAGTCCTTTACAAACACTGGCACCCATTTAAATTGGTCGTTGAGCCCATCTCCATTTGCCGTAAAGGCATTTGGGGTATAAACTACAGGAGATTGATACAACATGATGGTATTGGACTGACTTACAGCATCAAAATACGGTGAGGCACTTTCATTGAACCGCTCTTTGGCTTCTATATAATAATAGAATAAACCTTCATTTAGGTTCAGCTTGGAATCTGCATATTTTAAAATGGAATCCGACTTATCCAATTGCCTGAAATCATTTGCTGGATCAGCCCTAAAAATTTTATACTGCTCAACTCCCCCAGCCCAACCAGGGTAATTTTGCCAATTAATTCTGCTGATAAAATCGGCAGATTTGCCCTGTAAAACCATGGAACAAGCCAATAAGCCATTTGGACCAATATTATCGCAGGTATCTCTCATAACTAGATAATAGCAGTAGGAAGTATCTGCCACCGAAACTTTGCTATCGGTAAAGGAAATTTCATTGGGTTCCTCCAATGTGGCAATTAAATCGTAGGTTGTTTTGCCTCTGATGCCTTTGTATAAATAATATTTTGCGAAATCCTTTTCGGGTGTTTGAGGCCAGGCAATTTCAATTCTGCTATTATCAACTACCGTAACATATTTTAGCACTTGCTTTTTGGGTAAAGCTTCTAACTGCTCAAAAGTAGAAAGCGTATCAGAAGGCGGACCGGGATTACCGCATTTATTTACCCCAACCATAAAGTAGGTATAATTAACTACATTGTAATTTGGCGCATTGGCATCATGGTAAATGCGCAAACCTTTTTGGTATATGGTATCAATAACCTTATAATTCTTAAAATCTACCCCTCTATAAACAAAATATTTATCGAAATAAGGATTGGCTGGGTCTGTAGAATCTCCATAATAAATATAAGTTTCTTTATTACTCACAAGGTTCATGCACAATAAATCAGTTGAATTTACCAAAGGCATTGGGTTAAACTTGATCCAAAAAGTTGAGGTTGCATTCCTAGAAATTGGGCAACCATTGTCGTAAACATAAACTCTAAAAGGTATAGCTTTTTTTAAACCCTCCAACTCACAAGCACTTTGCCAGCAAATATTTGTTTCAACAGATTTGTACCCATTTGCAACTGAATCAAAAACTGGTCTGCTAACAAAAGAAGAATCCAACGAGTCCATGGTTATTCGCATGTAAACAGAATCACTTGGATCAAACCCCCTAATTTTAAAACACACCCTGTCTGGAATTGTTATAGTAACAGAGTCTGTTGTAAGTAACATATCATTGATGGTGGTTACACTAGCAATTGGTGGGTTGTTTGGGCAGATGGTTACCGTTAGCTGCAGTTCCAAGCGTACCTCTCCAATTTTTGAACCAAACCTAAATTCTTCCACCCTAATACTTGCCACATAAACACCAGGCGTGCTGGGATTACAAGAAATTAAACCCGATGACCCATCAATACTTAATGGCACATCTCCTAAAATTGCATTGTTATTGCCATAGCCATTTTTCCAAATGGTAGTAGAATATGGCCCGGCAGTTGCCGTTCCAGAACTAGGGTTGTTCTTATCAAGGTTTCCATTTAAAGGTTCAATCAAAGAATACCTTAACTCATCGCCATCATCGTCCACAAAATTCATGTTGTACAAAAACAAGTTGTTTACGCACAACAAAGTATTTGGGTTACTGGTATACCTAGGTGTGCTATTTTTTACCACTTTTAAATTAGGTAACTCGGTGTATAGCGTCATGGCAGCATCACCAGGCCTGAGGATATTTTCTATAATACCATTTCTGCAGCAACGTTGCCAGCTTAAGTAGTAGCCATTGTTGCTATTGTAAGTATTTGAATTAAGGGTAATATTTGATTTATAAGTGGCAATGTGCGTACAGCCTGTTACAATATTCGCGCAATTATCGCCGGTAAACTTCAGGGTATCGTCGTTTATAGTAGAAAATGCCAAACTAAACTGGGTTTTCTTGATGTGTGTATTTTTTTCAAAAATTCCAATAGAAATGGTGTTATCAAAATAAGCATTGGTATTTCCATTTTCACAATCTCTGATAACTTTTGCTGTTATGGTGTAACTATCGCCGCCGTTCCATTTAAGCTCAATGCAGCCTCCCA
>CAMCJW010000113.1 GCA_945875195.1 Chitinophaga pinensis
TTACTTTGGGCCATTTTTTTATTGGTAAACCTTGAAAATTAATAGTTTTAGTATAGATTTTCAAGGTTAATATATATTTAACCTTGAAAATTAATAGTTTTAGTATAGATTTTCAAGGTAAATGGTATATTTTTGCTAAATGGAAATTATAAGAGATGAAATTTCATTGTTGCATGCTAAGCTAAACATGTCGCCGGCGGTGGTGATTTTAGGTCCGCGACAAGTAGGTAAAACAACGTTAGCCATTCAGGCTGCCAAGAGGCTCAATAAAGACTACTTATACCTAGATATGGAGAGTGGGCAAGATTTGGCCAAATTGGGTGATGACCCAGAATCATTTTTTGAGTTCTATCAAGATAAACTAGTTATCATAGATGAAATACAAGCTTTCCCTATTTTGTTTTCAAGGCTCAGAAGCATCATTGATAGAGTTAGGCGTAATGGAAGGTTTTTACTGTTGGGTTCTGCATCTCCCAATTTAGTGCATGGTGTTTCAGAAAGTTTAGCAGGCAGGATAAGCTATTTAGATTTACACCCTTTAAAGTTAAATGAGATTTCCCCAAATTTTAGTATGTTGTTCCATTGGCATAGAGGAGGCTTTCCTCGGGCATTTTTGGCCGAAAATGATACTATTTTTTCAGATTGGATGGATAGTTATATCCGCACATACATTCAAACAGATTTAAGCACGCTTTTTGGAATAAACCTTAATCCAAGTATTACCAATAAACTCTGGTACATGTTGGCTCATTTGCACGGAGGAATGGCAAATATTCAAGATTTATCGCGGTCGGTAGGAGTTACTGCACCTGTTATAAATCGTTACATTGATTTTTTGGAAGGTGCTTTTTTGATTTATAAACTTCAGCCTTGGTTCAATAATGCTGGTAAAAGATTGGTTAAAGCACCTAAGATTTATATCAAAGATTCTGGAATTTTACACAGTTTATTGGCTATTAAAACCTTGGATAGTTTACAAGTTAATCCCATTGTTGGCGCCTCTTGGGAAGGATATGTAATCGAACAAATTATGTATCATGCAGATACAAGTCTTCAATTTTATTTTTACCGCACACACACAGGCACAGAAATAGATTTGGTTGTGGTGAAAGGCGGAAAACCCATTGCGGCCATCGAAATTAAGTACAGCAATGTGCCTAGTCCGAGTAAAGGCTTTTATATTGGTATAAACGATTTAGGCACCAAGCAAAACTTTATCATCACGCCCTCTTCTGAAACTTTTCCGCAAAAAAATGCCCTGGTTTGTAGCCTTGGCGATTTTGTTAAAACGTATTTACCAACGTTATAGAAAATAGCTTCCATATAATCCATAATTTTATAACATGTATTAGAGCTTACTTTGGGCCATTTTCATGGATAGCAATAATTTTTTCCAACTCTTCAATATCTAACAAATCTTTTGCGATTTTCACCAGTATCTTTTATCCAAATATCCACATCTTGAGTTGTTCTAGATGTTCCATGTAAAATTGCCGCAAATCCGCCAACCATTATATATTCAACATTATTTTTTGAAAGGGATTTCCAAAATGCGATCAAATTTTAATCTAAGATATCCATGTTATTCTTTGGGCTTGATAATGGTAGCCTCTTTGAGTTTATTAATAAGACGGATGGTTTTTAAGGCAGATTTATAACGCTCTTCATAGCTCATTGCCAAGCGTATTTTAAGCTTTTCTTCTGGGGAAATATTTAATTTTTGCTTATCCATCATTTCAAAGATAAGAGTATCTTTTTTTGTATTTGTAAAATTTAAAGGGCCATTTTTTTGACCTTATTGTATGAATTCCTCGAAGTTATTCTTGTGAATGAGCTTGGTGCTTTGAGGAGAATAGTTTTTAACAAAGGTGCTGGTAAAATGATGTTTTTTTTCTTGCCATTTAAACTCATATGCATGTAAGTTGCCATCAAATTCTTCTATGTAATCTATCTCTTGCTGAGCCGAGGTTCTCCAAAAAAAAGTATTGCAGTAATTTTGGTGGTAATGATTAAATTTCTTACGCTCTGCTATTAAAAAGTTTTCCCATAATGCCCCTTTATCCATGCGCAATTCAATGGGGCTAAATTGATTGATAACTGCGTTTCTAATACCGCAATCGTAGAAGTAGATTTTGCGCGATTTTTTCAACTCATTTCTGATGTTTCGACTAAAAGAATTAAGCCTAAAAACAATAAATGAGCGTTCCAAAATTTGAATATACTTTTCAATGGTTTCTTTATCTAATCCACAAATCTGACTTAATTCAAGGTATGATACTTCATTACCAATTTGAAAAGCCAATGCCTGAACCAATTTTTCAAGTTTTTCTGGTTTCTGAATTTTCTCCCAAACCAAAATATCCTTATATAAATAACTATCTGCCAAAGATTTTAATCTTTCTTTTTCACCACCATTGTAAGTTATAATTTCTGGGTAATACCCATATAGCATGCGGGTTTCTAAATTCCTCAGCTCTTCTAATAATCCGTGGTGTAAAGTCATCTCCTCAAATGAAATTGGATACAATTGGTATTCCCACTTTCGCCCAGTAAGTGGCTCATTTATTTTATTTGCTAAATCAAAAGAAGACGATCCTGTGGCAATCACTTTTATATCTTTTAACCTATCCACTATGGTTTTTATACTAATGCCAATGTTTTCTATTCGCTGGGCCTCATCTATCACAACAATTTTTTTCTGTCCTATTATGTTCTTCAACTTTGTCATGTTTGTATCTTGAAACAGCATCCTTGTATCTGCATCATCGCCATTAAGCCAAAGTGCATCTTCATTTCCCATAAGCTCCTTCACAAGTGTAGTTTTCCCCACTTGCCTTGGACCATAAAGAATAATGGCTTTTTTATCCTTTAGTCTTGGTAGCATTAATTTATCTAATATCCTTGTAATCATATAGCAAATATAATAAATTTCGGTTACAATCGAAAATACTTATAAGAAATTTCGGTTTTAACCGAGAAATCTTATTTTTTTAATTTTAAAATTTGGCTTATGATTTCATGGTAAAACTATTTTTTTCGGTTTGAACCAAAAAGAGTAGAATTGAATAAACATAAATTACGCTATGGCATTAAGTAGATTTTGGAGTTGGATGATTGCAATTAGTGCAATCTATATTTTCTATTTGCTCTTCGTAAATAGGTTATACTCTCTTAATGGATTAGTAAATGGGAAGCAAAATGATGCGGTATTGGTGGCAGAATTGCCAATGTCGAATTTTGAGGGTGATACGGCATTTATCAACGCTTTGAAAGCCAATACTGCCGCAGGGTTGGTTCAAACCGATACCACTTTTAAATTATTAGCAAATGGCACCGTAGAAGTAAGCGCAGGCAAGCAAGCGGCCGATGGTATTTTCCCTACTTGCAAAAATACCATCATGGATATTTGGTTGCCTTTGATTGGTTACCTAACTTTCTTTTGTGGCTTGCTCAATCTGCTCAACGATTCCAACGCCATTGGAAAATTAGCAGGAGTAATGGCGCCATTTTTTGTGCGCATCTTTCCTGAGTTACCCAAAGGTCACCCGGCTTACGGCTTTATGACCATGAATTTTGCTGCCAATTTTTTAGGCTTAGACAATGCCGCTACACCTTTTGGATTAAAGGCAATGGAGAGCATGCAAGAGGCCAATTTAGATAAAGACAAGGCCTCCAATAGTCAGATTATGTTTTTGTGTTTGCATGCCGCTGGCTTAACTTTAATTCCTACTTCTATCATTGGCTACAGGGCTGCACAACATGCAAGCAACCCAGCAGATATTATGTTGCCAACAATAATTACTTCATTCATTGGCACTTTAGCAGCACTTATTTTTGTGAGCATTAAGCAAAGAATTAACTTGGTGAACCTAGTTGTGGTAGGCTTGGTTACTGGTGTTTCGGCTATTATAGCTTTATTGATGGTTTACATTACGCAACTCGACGGTATTGAAAAATTTCATTTTACAGGCAACTTGAGCAATGGTGTTTTGTTGTTTATAATTTTGCTAATTGTTGGCTATTGTATTGCCAATGAAAAAGTATTTCAATTGAACAATACCAATGTATTCGATTCTTTTGTGCATGGCGCCAAAGATGGCTTTACAACAGGTGTGCGGGTATTGCCTTATATGATTGCTATGCTAGTTGCTTTGAGTATTTTTAGAAACAGCAGTCTCATGAATATTGTGATGAATGGCATAGGTTCCGTAATGGGCATTTTTGGTGTTGACCAACAAATTATCAATGCTATTCCGGTGGCTATTATGCGACCATTTAGTGCGGGTGGTTCAAGGGGCTTTATGTTGGATGCCATGAAAACTTATGGACCTGATAGCCTTACAGGGCAATTATCTTGTTTGTTTCAAGGTGCAGCCGAAACTACTTTTTATGTGGTGGCTTTGTATTTTGGTTCAGTCAATGTAAAGGATGCCCGATACACTTTAGGTATTATGTTATTGGTAGATTTGGTATGCGTAATTAGTGGCATTTTTGTATGCCAAATGTATTTCTAAGTTTCACCCAAATTCACATTATGCCAATTTTTAGGATTTTTCATTAATTTTAACCTAGGTGAGATTTTAACTAATGGTAAAGTTAGCGGGTTTATCATTGTAAAGATCCGAAGAAAAATTTTAATATGCCAAATGCTAAACACTTTTCACCTCCACCCTTCCGACATTGAAAATTTTTTTATCTATGGGTGCATAGCTAATTTAATCTTTGGCTATTTTGTTAATGCTAATCAATTTTAACTTATCTAGTACAAGTATGATAACATAAGTAAAATCAATTTCGTGCCACCTAACGCCGCCAAAATTTGCCCTGCCGCCATGCTGGTGGTGGTTGTTGTGGTAGCCTTCGCCCATCATCAATATATCAACGGGTAACAAATTTTTAGAAGTATCATTTACCTTAAAATTTACATAGCCATATTTATGGGCGAACCAATTAATGATCATGCCATGGATGGGTGCCATGAGATAAGCCATAGGTAAAAACAACCAATGCCACCATTCTGTAGCAAAATAAAAAATGAATAAGGTATAGCCTGCTCCCCACAATAACCTAGAGCCCCATGAGCTCGCAAATTTATCAAACCGAGTCCATTGAGGCACATTTTTGGTAAATTTTTCATCAATAACAATCAACTTTTTATTGATAGCCGTATAAATATTTTTAGTGCGCCACATCATGGCAAACGGACTCGCATCATATTTTGGAGAGTGTGGGTCTTGTTCTGAGTCTGCGTAAGCATGGTGCATCCTATGCATTACGCCATATCCATAAGCACTCAGGTAATTAGACCCTTGTGTAACCCAAGTAAGGATGAAGCAAATCTTTTCACCTAATCCCGACATTTGAAAACTCTGATGAGCCGCATACCTGTGCAAGAAAAAACTTTGAAAAAATAAACCAGAATACCAAAGAACAATAATGAAAATAATAACAGCCATTGTATAAAATTGAAAAGTTGAATTTACAAATCGAGTTGCAATATTATCTTTTTCAGTTTAAAAAAAGCCTAACAAATGTCATGATTTTCTACCAAATTAGTTTTTCTTCCACTTTTCGTCTTTTCCTTTTAAATAAGGTATTTTGGCCTGATCCAATTGCGCTTCAATTGTCTTAATTTGAACAATAGTTGAATTAAATTTCAACCTAAATTGGGCATATTCTTCTTGCGACCATTTTATGTATTCTTTTTGGGTTTGTGTTATTTCTGAACTGGTTTCAAAAAGTTCATAATAAACCAAATTCACCCTATTGAAAAAAGTAGGTGCGGTTTCAAACTCTTTAGACGATTTTAACCCATCGCCATAAATCAATAATCTACAAGTATCTAAATTTAACTTGGCTGTTTGTAAATCTTGAATCATTGAAATGCTTATATTGGGATATGTTATCACAGCGTATTTCATCAATTCGAGCTTTTCTTGTTGCTCTTGCAAAATCTTTCCAGCTCCAGCAATAGTTCTATTTAATTCAGCTACCTCTTTTCTAAAAGCAAGCAACTCTTTACTAGCTATTGACTTGTTTTCATTTCCTTCTAAACTTATTATTTCAAAAGGAGTGGCAGGTACCAAGGTTTCTGTTTTTTCGTTTTGAACCAATACTATTTCTACTGAATATTTTCCTGCTACAACCATTAAGCCATCATCTGAACTCTCATACCTACCGGGCTTAGGTTTGTTAGGGTTAACTGGTGAACTAGATTCCATTCTCAAGTTCCAAGAAACATTGTTTACTCCCTGACTTGGTGCACTGCTGAATCTTTTAACTTCTATGCCTTCATTGTTTTTGATGGTCCAGATTAATTGCGCAGGTTCTTCCATATTTTCTTTGCGCAGCTCTTCCCAACTTGGATAAAACACATCTTTCTTTTCCTTTTCATCCTTCAATTCTTTTTCGGTACGAATACTTTTTAAACTTTTAAATTCATCTTTGATAAAAAGCGTGAAAACCGCACCAAAAGTTGGGTTTGCGGCTGTCCAAAAGTTATGCCCTTGAGAGCCAGTGCCAGCTAAGCCATTCGAACTTGCAGGGTTATATAGTTTGGCATTTTTAATTGGAAAGAGGTAAGCTTTCTTTGCTAAATTTTCTGCTTGTAAGTTTCGCAATGGCGCATAATTATCTAAAACATAGAATCCTCTTCCAAACGTTGCTGCCACCAAATCTGATTCGCGTTTTTGAATATCTAAATCATAAACTGCAATGGTAGGTAAACCATTTAATTTAGTCCAATTTACACCGCCATCAGTGGTGTAATAAGCTCCAAATTCTGTGCCCACAAACAATAAATTTTCATTGATATGATCTTGCTTGATGCAATAAACTGAACCAAGAATAGGTAAATTACCTACAATTGAATTCCATGTTTTTCCTTTGTCGCTGCTCTTCAATAAGTAAGGTTTAAAATCACCCGACCTTTGATTCACAAAAGCTGCGAACACTACATTTTCTTGGTGTAAAGAGGCTGTAAGCATATTTACGCGCGTATTTGCAGGCACACCAGTAAAACTCTGGTATTTACTCCAACTGCTTCCTCCATTATCTGTAACTTGGATCAAACCGTCATCTGTACCTACATAAATTAAGCCTTCTTTTTTTGGCGATTCATCCAACGCAATTACGTTGCCATAAATGGTAGTTGATTGGTTTTTCATCACCGCATCAATGGACCAAACCTGACCCATTACTTTTAATTTGTTACGGTCTATCTGTTGGGTCAAATCTGGTGAAATAGTTTGCCAATCATTGCCTTGGTTATCCGATTTGAATAATTTATTTGCTGCAAAATAAAGTCGGTTATTGTTGTGTGGCGAAATCAATAAGGGAGCATCCCAATTCCACCTATAAGCAGCTTCTCCTTTGCCAGGTTGTGGCTGTATATAATTTTTTTCTCCATTCAATTTATTGTACCTCACCAAGCCACCATACTGCGATTGAGAGTAGGCAATGTTTGCATTTGTTGGGTCAATGGCAGATTCAAATCCATCGCCGCCCCAAGTAATAAACCAATCAGAATTGGCTATGCCTTCTACGCTCTTTGTAGCTGATGGTCCGCCCATTGAATTGTTGTCTTGTGTACCACCATAAATATTATAAAATGGCAAAGCATTGTCGGTAGCCACTTTGTAAAATTGTGTTATGGGTAAATTATCATAATATCGCCATGATTGCGCTGCTGTATAGGTTTCATAAAGTCCACCATCGCAGCCTACCAACCAATGTTTATTATTTGTAGGGTCAATCCAAATGCAATGATTGTCTACATGCTTTAATTCTTCACCTGTTCCTACAACCGTTTTACCGCCATCATTGCTATGATGTAGCCAGGTATCCATTACAAATATTTTATCTTTGTCTATTGGATCACAAAATAGCTCTTGGTAATAGTTTCCACTGGTATTGTAACCACTCATTTTATTGAAACTTGCACCCTTATCCGTTGATTTAAATATACCTCCTTTATCGCCTTTGGCTTCCACAATTACATAAACAAAATTTGGGTCAACACTAGAAACTGCAATACCCAATCTACCCATTTCGCCTTTTGGTAAGCCATTGTTTATTTCGAACCAAGTTTTACCTCCATCAGTTGACTTGTATAAATTAGATTCTGGTCCACCGCCAATGTAGGTCCACTCATGGCGTCTGCGTTGGTGTGCAGCCGCATAAAGTGTGTTAGGATTACTTGGGTCTATGGCAATTTCGGCTATGCCGGTTTCATCAGAAATGAATAAGGTGCGCTCCCATGTTTTTCCACCATCCATACTTTTGTAAACACCACGTTCACCTCCAGCATTCCAAACCGGACCGTATGCTGCTACCCAAATTGTGTTTTCATCTTGCGGATGAATGATAATTTTGCCGATGTGCTGCGATTCTTTGAGTCCCATATTTTTGAAACTCTTGCCACCATCCTCCGATTTGTAAACACCATCGCCATAAGCAACAGAGCGCTGGTTATTGTTCTCGCCAGTGCCTACCCAAATCACATTTGTATTAGATGGAGCCATGGCCAAACAACCTATAGAATAGGAGCCATAATTATCAAAAATGGGTTCAAAGCTTATACCATGATTGTTGGTTTTCCATACACCGCCCGATGCTGCTGCTAAATACCAAGTATTCGCATCTTTTGGATGCACGGCTAAATCAATTACCCTACCCGAAGTAAGCGAGGGA
>CAMCJW010000114.1 GCA_945875195.1 Chitinophaga pinensis
CTCGCCATAATAATTACACTGAGCTAAATACAATCCATAGGTACCAGCAATGTTTTGAATGTTGTTTCCAACAACCTCCACATCCCCAGAAACACCACTTAAGAAATAACTGTAATAACCATAGGTGGGACTACCATCTACAAAGTTTCCTCTAATTTTAGGGTTATTGCGACTTAACAAATACAAACTAGACCAATAAGCTTGAAAGAATACATTTGAATCAATTACCAAGCCAGGCGTGTATAAATTAATGATATTTTGCCCACCTAGATAAATTGAATAAGAGCCAAAGCGAATATTGTTACTTAAGAATGTAAGGTTGCTCGCATTGTCTCCATTTGGACCAAAAACGACTGAATATTGATCTGCAGTGCTAGTGGTATTGATACCTTCAAGAACACAATTTCTGATCAAAATATTACTTGTGTTGGTATTATTGCTGGTAAATTTATTGATGGAAACTACCCTACCAAAAGTTGCATTGGTGTTTCTAATGGTTAATCTTTCTAAATTAATAAAAGATACACCACGCAAGCGCACGGTAAAATTATCAACTGATGTAGATGAACTAGAAGTAAGAATAACATCTGCCGCATTGTTGGTAAGCGATTTAAAGGTAATTTTTGCCGAGTCACTTGTTCCCATGATAGTGGTGAAATCTAATTGCCCGGTGTAGGTACCGCTTGCAATATTGAAGGTAACATTCCCAGAAACACCACCACAATTTAATTTGTTTATGGCATCTGCAAAAGTAAGGAAATTAGAGGCTCCAGAACCAGCAGGATTGATGGTATAAACGCCACTCAATGAACCACAGAATGAAACTTGAGCAGTATCATTCAATGTTTGTGGATCAACAATTGAGTTTGGCATTGTTGTGTATGCTTTCATAGTAACTAAGGCACCAGTAAAATTATACATTTGGTTTGAACCTAAAGGACCACTGGTTGAATCAAACAATACAGTATCGCTGGCGCCTGGCAATAATGTACCGGCGTAACTTCTGGTTCTGATTAATGTATCAACCTTATAACTCACATTGGCAGTGGTTACAGTATTTAAACCAAAGTTTCTAATTACCACTCTCACATTGGTTTGACCAATTGCAACAGGTTGTGTAGGCTGAAGAATAGCAACAACACCAATATCCTCACCCGGTCTTGAAAATTCATTCACTCCGGCATCAGGCGCATTTAGGCTTCTTGGATTACCATCAATATCATCTGTAACTGTAGCCAACACAAATCCCATACTATCCAGCTGCGGGGCTATGGAACGCAAATTGGTTGTAGAGAAGAAACTTGGTTGAGCCCATACACTATTTGTATCAATGTTTGGAACAATTAATCCAAGAGCTGCTCTGTAATTAGCTAGTGTTTGAGAAATGGTATTAACGGTTCGGAAAGGATAAGTAGATGGAGAGTTATAAACGTTATTATTGACTAAAATAGTAGTTAAACTGAGGGAAGCAGTATTGGCACACCAAACAGCCATTGCACCATTAGGTGAAGAGAAAACATTGTTAACTATTCTAGAATTATTACTGGTTGTAGGATTTGCATAACTATAATACAATGCACAACTCACATAAGAGGCGTCGCCAGATGTATTGTTAACTGAATTGTGTGCAATATCATTGAAAAGATTACCAGCATCAAAAATACCATAAGAGGTAAATGAGCCAGAACCCAATTGAATCATATTATTGGCAATAATATTCCTTGAAGTTGAAGTTCCATTGTTTTGGAATAGGTATAAACCATAACCACCCAATTGACCCACAAACTGATTTTTTGTGATGGTTACTCCATTATCACATTGGTAAATATAGCCTGCAAATGAAGAGGTATTTACGAAATTTCCGGTATTGAATACGCGGTTTTTATGGAATACCAATTGGTTTTGCCAGAATGCATAGATACCTGAATAGAATGGTTGAATGAAATCTGAATTTGTGATGCTATTGCCAATTGCTTTAGGAGAGGTAGTATTATAAAGTGTAGCACCATAATAACCTCCTACCAATCTGCAACTATCAATTGAAATAAAGCTTCCGTTATTGCCTGCTGTATTTGGGTTCATTATATTACCTGAAGATATAACCGGAGCAAAAGTAGTAAAACCAGCGGTTAACAAAGCAGTCTTTATTGAACACCTAATAAGCTTGTTGCTATCTGCTGCATTGGTAAACAATACCCCATAACCTCCGCCACTGGAAGCAGTAGCCTCAATACTTAAATTGCGGAAAGTAAAGTGCTTGGCACCATTCAATAATATGGTGGCTCTTTGAACCGAACCATCATGTATGATTCTTGTGGTAGATGAATCTGCACCATTGATGGTAACATTATTGGTAGCCGATAAACCTGGTATACCTGTGTTAATGGTAAGTTCTCCGTTATACACACCTGGCGAAACTTGCAAGTTAATTGGTCCAGCCACGCCACATAACTGAATGGTTTGAATAAAGCTTTTTACATTTAAGAAGTTAGTATCTGAAACTGCTAAAGCAGGATTAACCGTATAAAATCCAGCTAATGGTGTACAAACAGTTGCATTAACAGTATCGTTTAAGTTTAAGCTATCATTTACCCCGTTTGGCAAAGACGACCAAGCCTTGATCCTATAAAAACCAGGTGTGGCAAAATTAAATACACCTGCAGTATGCGTGGCGCTATCTCCATTGTTTAAACTTCCGAACCAACTAGTAGGTGTTTGGTTAACACCATTGATTTGCCAACCCACATTTGCACTTGTTAAAGTTGCTGCACCATAACTTTTAATCCTTACATCCACATTTTGAAATCCCAATGATAATGGACTTAAAGGAGTAAGTAACCTACTTACGCCAGCATCGGCGGCAGGCACACTAAATTCATAAGCTCCAATATCAGGTGTTGCACTTCGCAAAGCACCAGTAACGTCTCTTGGCACATCAGGTGTAGAAAACCCTATATTGTTTAAAGTATCATTTCCTGGCTGGTAATATTCTGAGCCAATATTTAACCTAAATAATGGATCAGCAGCAACACTATTTTGATCGTATGCACTGGCATTTGCTGTTCTCCAAGCTGCAAGTGTGGCGAAATTTGCCGCGTAATAACCCACAAAATTGTTGGTACCAGCTTGCTTTAAATGCACCGCATTGTTATTGATAACATATCCTGCACCTGTTGTTGCTAAGTAATAAATGTATTTCGCGCCAGAACCTCCTCTATTTAAGAACCAAATATTATTCCTCAAAGTGGTGGTTGTGGGCGTTCCAGAATTATAATATAAATAAGTTACGCCAGTGCTGGTACTTGCAGCATGATCTACAATAAAGGTATTATTAAAAAACCTCAGATTATTAGCGGATAGCTGATAAATTCCATATATCACCCCATTAGATTTGATATCATACATTTGATTGTTGCGGAATATAAGAGGTCTAGTTGCTTGTACATTTGTTGCAATAAAATAATATCCGTAGAACTGGTTAGTTGTGGTTTGAAACATTTGAAAAGGCTGCTTAATAATATTATTTTCAAATGTATCTTGAGCCATTCCATTAACCCCATAAAACCCATAAAATGTACTTGGTGATGATTTGGTTGGGCGCCATAAGGTATTTCCTGAAATCATAGATCCAGCTGAATAAGTTATATAGAAACCATATAATGTAAAATCACGAATATTGTTGTTTTTAATTATGTTAAAAGTATTTGTTGCATTGGAAGTATTGGTAGGGTTATAAGAAATTCCATAATATGGCCCTCCAGTGCTATTACCTGTAATTAAGTTATTTTCTATTAAATTAAATGACCCATTAATACCTGAATTAGTTGGGCTATTTAATGAACTTGTGAACGCAATCCCAGCAGATAATGAAGATCCAGTAACTGAACCAATATTGATGGTGCAATTTTGAATTTTATTGTAATTAGCGGCCGAGGTTAATATAACTCCAACACCATAAGAAGCATTTAAACTTCTAATGGATAAATTATTTAACGTTAAATAATCAGTTCCAAGTAAATTGAAAATACCGATACTAGAAGGGTTGGTATTATCAAATTGCAGGGTTTCACCATTGCCATTAATAGTAATGGTATTGGTGGCGCTTGAACCTGGTATTACATCAAAGAAAACTTGTTCGGTATATGGTCCGCTGCCTGTAAGCACATTCGCAGTAACTGCACCGCCTAATCCTCCAATTTTTAATAAGGTAGCAAAATTGTTAAAGTTGGTAAATACACCAGGACCAGAGCCAGCCGAATTGATAGTTACCGTTCCAGAAACTTGAGAGGCTGTTAAACCTCCTAATAAATCATTAGATGTATTAGGGTCGGCCAAACCATTTGGCGAAGTAACCCAAACCTGAATATTATAAAGGGTATTTGCCGCAATGGTAATACTACCTAATGAAATATTTGCACTTATAGTGCCACCTGTTAAACTTCCGGTAAAAGAAACTGGCGTTTGGGTAACACCATTTACACTCCAATTAAGTGTTGCAGATGTAAGTATAGTAGTACCCGCGTTTCTAATTTTTGCAGATATAGTTTGTAAACCCGCAGTATAAGGAGCTGTAGGAAAAACAATCTCACTCATTGCCGCATCAAGAGCGATAGGACTAGCCTCAAATGCGCCTATATCCATAGGTAATGCTCTTGTTGCACCTGTATAATCTAGTGGAGCAAAAGCAATAAGGTTGTCTCCAGTACCATCATAAGCACCATCTCTTGGCGAATAATTGTTGGCGGCCGTATTCACAAAATTTGGGGCAAAATCAATACTTTGTTGATCCAAAGTAGGCACGCCTGCTTTCCAATTTGCCAAGGTTACATAATTTACACCTACATAATTACACAAAGCATAATTTGGTGAGTTGCTGAAATAAGCGTTTTTATTAAAAGTGGCACCAGATGCGAATGAACCTGCTGTAAAAATGGCATTCTTGGTTGAGTTACCAGTTCTAGTTATTGAAATAAGGTTATTTCTAAAATCTAAAGTACTACTTGTTGAAGTAGAAGTATTTGAATACAAACCATAAGTAGTTGCTGTAGCACTTGTAGATAAGGTATTATCAAAAAGTAGCGTATTGTTATAAATTCTGTGATTGAAACTAGAGAGTAAATAAAAACCATATAATGGTCCATCTCCATTTATTTTATGAATCAAATTATTGGTAATGATATTTGGTTCAGTTGTAAGACCGCTATAATTTATACCGTAGAATATATAAGTTGTATTCCCATTGGTTGGTGAACCACCAAATAAATTAGTGATGTTGTTGGCATCAATGGTATCTGCCCTAGAACCATTTGATAAATAAAATGCGTATGTGGTAGTAACAGTTGTTTTGGTTGGACGTGTTATTAAATTTTGTCTGAACAAAGTTCTATTGCTATTGCTCCAATAAATGCCATAAAAATAAAAATTTTGAATTCTATTGTTCACAAATCTGTTGGCCGTTAAAGTAGAAGAACTTGTAGCTGGAGCACCAACTATTCCGAAATACATCCCACCAAGGCTTGGATGCCCATTGATTTGGTTATTGATGATATTGTTACGAACACAAGTATTACCAGTTGTGGTAGGTGATGAGATACTGTTAGAAAATACAATACCTGCAGAATTATTGGCTGTGGTTGAAGTAACAGCCGTTAAATCAATAACACTGTTTCTGATAGTATTTGAGTCACAATTTTGGAAGAAATGTACACCCCAACCAAAACTAGCATTTGTTGATTTAAGAATTAAACTATCTATTGTTACGTGTTTAACACCCTGAAAGCGCAATACAGCAATATCACTTGCTGAACAATTAAATTGAAGTGTACTTCCATTACCATTAAAGATAATATTATTAATGGCAGAAGCGCCGGGTATAGCGGTAATGATTAAATTTTCATTGTAAATTCCTGGCGTAACATTAACAACAACTGGCCCAGAAACCCCGCATGAAGTAAGCGCTGAATCTATGCCACCTAATGATTTATAATTGGTGGTTCCAGATCCATTTGGATTAACAGTATAAGTGCCACTCAATGGACCAGAACAATAGGTAACCAATGTTCTACAAACAGTATCGTTTCCTGGAGTATTATTTGCTGAAAAATTTGGGTTGCTTGTCCATGCTTTTAAACCAAAATTACCCGTAGATGGTATAGCAACTTGCGTACTAAAAACTGCATTATAGGTTGCACCAGGCAAAATAGAAATTGAACTCAATGTTTGTGTAACAGGTGTATTTAAATCTAATTGATAATTGATATCTACACTGGTAATGGTAGTAGTTGAGATATTGGTTACATTAAAAGAAACAGTATTATTACCAACAATGGCTGCCGTTGGAGAAGTAAATGCTCCCGACATTAAGTCTGCAGTGGTTGCAGGAACTAATAGTGTGTAATCTTCGTATTCGGCAGAATAAAAACTTGGTCCACAAGGAGGAGGTATTTGGTTCAAACCGTCACTTGCCATTCTAATTCTATAGGCGCCAGCAGAAAGAGTAGCTGGAATAACAAAGAATCCAGATACTAGTCCGCTAGCAGTTATTTGAGCAGAGGTAAAAACCAATTCTGGCAATGCTACCCCAAAAGTACCATCGTTGTTGTAATCTATAAAAATTCTAAATGTGGTTGAATTTGAATTACCAACTTGTACCGTATAAAATACAGTATCACTGGCAGCAGCCCTAACGATGAGGCTTGTATAATTAAAATAAATGGGTGAACCAGTGCCAGATGGAGTGGTATTATTTATTTGCAATGGAGCGATGGTGGTACCAAACTTGATATTTTGAAAACCCATGCCATAATTACCAACATTGGTTGCCCCTATACCGGTGCAATAGCTAGGCGGCACAAAGCATTGCGACTTAACCTCATTGGAAAATGGGATAAAAAACAACATAAAAATCCATGTTGGCAGGAGATTGATTTTACTAAAAATCAGGTTTGCGGAAATGATTTTTTTGAAAGAAAATTGTAAATAATTATTCATGGTTATTTTGGTTTACTTGACTTAATTTTATGATAATATTGATTGAACTTAAATGAACCAATTGAAAATTAATATTTCTATTTAACTTTTCAATTGCTATTACAAGTAAATTAATATTTGTGAGAATTGCAAGTAAAAAAAAAGGCCACAAACTCTTTCTAGAATTTGCGACCTTTTTTACAATTTAATTAAGATAAAATTAAGTACTTTTCATCTCATTTTAAGAAAACACATTTTTTAAATCTGCCAATAAATCTTCTACATCTTCAACTCCTACACTTAGTCTTAATAAATTATCAACTACACCAGCTTTTTCTCTTTCTTCTTTAGGAATAGAAGCATGTGTCATTGTTGCTGGATGGTTGACTAAACTTTCAACGCCACCAAGGCTTTCGGCAAGTGTGAATACTTTAAAAGAGGAGGCAATGTCAAAGGTTTTTTGCATATCTGCATCTTTTAAAACAATAGAAATCATGCCACCAAAACCACGCATTTGCTTTTTAGCAATATTATGGTTAGGGTGATCTTCAAAGCCAGGCCAATATACCTTTTCGATAGCTGGATGGTTTTTTAAGAAGTTCGCTATTTGAATACCATTTTCGCAATGGGCTTTCATTCTTAAATGCAATGTTTTTAAACCACGCAAAACCAAGAAGCTATCCATTGGTCCGGGTGTGGCCCCGCATGAATTATGAATAAATGCTAATTTCTCATATATCTCATCGTTATTGGTAAGCAGGGCTCCCATAATCACATCACTGTGACCACCTAGGTATTTTGTTACACTGTGCATCACAATATCTGCACCAAGGTTTAAAGGATTTTGCAAATAAGGAGAAGCGAAAGTATTGTCTACTGCAAAGGCAATATGATGTGTTTTTGCAATGGCGGCGCAACCAACAATATCAATGATTTGCATGGTAGGATTTGTTGGTGTTTCTACCCAAAGCAATTTGGTATTTGTGTTGATGTAAGGAATAATATTGCTAGGGTTGCTTAAGTCGATGAAATGAAATTTGATGCCAAAATTTGCAAATACTTTGGTAAACATTCTATAGGTTCCACCATAAATATCATTACCAGTAATAACTTCATCACCGGGTTGTAACAATTTTATAACGGCATCTGTGGCGCCCATACCGCTGCTAAAACACAAACCATGTTTGGCATCTTCTAAGGAAGCCAAGCATTTTTCCAAGGCCGTTCTGGTAGGGTTTTTGCCTCTTGCATAGGCGTATCCTTTGTGTTTGCCCGGACTTTCTTGCCAATAAGTACTTGTTTGATAAATTGGCGTCATAACAGCACCTGTAGTTGGATCAGGCTCTTGTCCAGCGTGAATTGCCCTGGTACCAAACTTCATTTTAGGATCATTCATATATTATTTTTTTATTGATTGTAAGAATTGGGAACAAACTTAAGCACTGAGATTAAATAGATTGCTAAAATATTTAAAATTCATTGTGAAGGAAAAATTTGCTATTCCAAGAATTAAGCTTAATTTCACTTCTCAATTCATAAAACATGCCTACTCAATTTATACAAAAAATGAATAAAACTGAGGCTGGATTTCATATACTTATGATTCTAAGTCTGGTTGATGGTAATATTCAAAGTTCAGAAAGTTCTGTGGTATTAGAATTTTTAGAAGAGTCGTTTCAGCAACCTAT
>CAMCJW010000115.1 GCA_945875195.1 Chitinophaga pinensis
TAACATTTGTGTTAGTAGCAATCGCAGGTTACAGCCAGGTAACATATTCGAAAGATATATATGGTAATACAGTGGCAAAAGATCAATATGGCAAAACAATATCGACATATTCAAAAGACATCTATGGAAATACTGTACAAAAAGACCAATATGGAAATACTCAATCAATACAATCCAAAGATATTTATGGGAATGATGTTAAGAAAGACCAGTATGGAAATACTCAATCAATACAATCCAAAGACATCTATGGAAATACTGTACAAAAAGACCAATATGGAAATACTCAAGCTACTTATTCGAAAGACATTTATGGAAATACAGTAAAGAAAGACCAATATGGAAATACACTTGGAACGTATTCTAAGGACATATATGGGAACACAATCTATACTCCGAAGTAAATCTACGCATTACAGCACATTTGCGAATATGGCGGGTTTATTGGTAAAAGAAACATACTGGTTCTAATAAACATTAGTAGTAAAATGAAAGATAGTGCTGAAAATCCCGCTCATCGCAAATCTTTTAACCGTTATGTGTAATTTTACAAAACCGACAGAAAATGCATAAACAAATTTTAATAATCTCAACAATCCTATTTTTTGCTACCGTAACTTACGGACAGACAAAATGTGATGTGAAAAATTTCTACAAAGCTATTGAAGCAGAAAGTGACGTTAAGGTTTTGACGACAGGTGGAGAAATTGAAGAAGCTGCATACATTTTAGTTCCAACAAAACTTGACGAAGGCAAATACAAACTTGCAGTAACTAGAAAAGCATCTAATCTCTACAAATTAGATGGTCAAGATATATATATATTGAAACAAAGTATTGCTATGAGTTTGCATCAGCGGTGGTGGTTAATTTGAAAGTTCATCAAAGCAAATCTTCTCATATACCCAGTCGTAAAGGGCAAGGTTAAAAAACGACACAGCTGACAGACACAAGAACATACAGTTATTTATATTAAAAGTTTCTAATTTAAAAATCTAATTTTACAAAGTAAAAGTGGAGACCAGCGACCATTTTAAAAACGGGGCGACACCGAAAAGCCATACGAGTAGGAAAACTCAAAATGAAAAAAAATGAAAAATTTAATTTTAATGCTTTTTGTATGGACTGCTATCTCATTTAGTGCAAATTCACAAGAAGTTGTGAAGGTTACAATTACTACTAAAACTGCTGTAACAGATGCTTTGGAAAAATGTAAAGAAGCAGGCAAAAAAGAAAAGATGGGTTCTAGAGATTTTGAAGTAAATGAGCAAAATGGCAAAGTAACACTATGGAGAACCGTGGGAGCTCTTACTAAAGCTGATTTTTATTGTGAAATTAAAGCCACATACAAAGATGGAATAACTACATTAAACATTAGAATGCCTCATACTCCAGGTTTAATGTCATCAAATTGGACAAAAGAGTTAAAAAAAATCACAAAACATTTAGAGTTGCCTGAGATGATGGTTGGAGAATACTTTGATGGAATAGAATAGGCATATTATAAAGTTTAAATAAATATTAAATTCTAATCATGTGAAACAAATAAGTAAAAAAAACATTATAACTTTAGATGAAAATTAAATTCGTTTATGGTAAAAGGGTGTTTTCGTTAATTTGTTTATAATGGTTTGAATTAGCTACCAACATAAAAAATAATATACCTATGAAAACAATATTAACCACCTTTTTATTTTTAGTTTCTTTACTTTCTTATGCTCAAGAACTACCTAACTTTAAAGGTAAAAAGTTCAGTGATATAATTACCTACTTAGATTCTAGTAAGATTGAATTTTCAAGGGAGGATGACGAATTAAGTAAATCAATACTGGCGAAAGAAACTAAGAAATACTCCTCTGATAGTAGTAATATTACTTTTCGAATTTTGAAGTTAAAATTTGATAAATCTGATATATGCATCTATTCAAACTATATTTACAAAACTGAGAAAAGGATTAATAGCTCTGGAGTTTTTGCGATGTTTCCAGAGGATAATAGTTCTGATTTATTGCTCAAGGCTGGTAATTCTGGGTTAATTGCAAATACTCTCATGTTAGGTGGTGCAACTTTCGCCGTTATTAGTGCAAGTTTTTTAAATCCTGAAGTAATCTTGATTGGTGGTGTTATTTCATTAGTTGGAGTAGGATATAACTTTTATGCATGGCACAATTTAAAAAAGGCTGCATTGAAACAAAAGCAAGAAAATAAAAGATAAAAACCTCAAATATCGAGAAGTACTCCATTTTGTAAAAATCCATTTTATTAGTATTGTCCTCCTCCCTAAAATTAGTTCATTATGAAAGTAAAAGAAACGTTCTAACAAATACCTCCCAATACACCAACACCCAAAGACCTTCATCAATTACCCTACGCCCATACAACCTACTCCAAAGCACAATACAAGCCGTAAAAAACTACGGAGGCACCAATGGAGGTTAGGCCATATAAAATTACGTTATAGGCTATATTTGAATGGGGTAAAACAAAGGTGGTAACACAACCCAATAACAGACTTATTGCCCCAACGGCAATCAGTAAAAATCCCCTAGCAGTGCGCTTTTTTGCCATTTCTTTTTTGGTGGTTTCATCCATTGTATTGGAACCATGAATAGCTAAATTTGAATCTTCCATTGATGTTAAATTTAAACCTAAAAATAAAATTTTCTTTCTAAAAAACAAATTCTCACCTACCTTCGATCCAACATTAAACTATAACCCACCTCAAATCCACCCTTAATATAACCCTTAATATAACTCTTACCTCTTAACTCTTACCTCTTAACTCTTAACTCTTAACTCTTACCTCTTAATTCTTACCTCTTACCTCTTACCTAATAATTAAAACTTAAAACAAAAAAAAACTATGTTCATCATCATCCTCGGAATTTTACTATTTGTTGCAGGCACCATTGCCGCGAGCAGCGAGATTGGAAAGAAGTTTGCAACTGGCATCAGGTTCGCCGCAATTGTATTGGTTGGAATTGGATTGTTAACCTCCTGTTTCAAGCAAATTGATGCCGGCTTTGTGGGTGTTAAAGTGCTTTTTGGAAAGGTGCAAGACGATGTATTGCCAAGTGGTTTGCATGTGGTAAACCCTTTGGTTGATGTAAAGGTAATGGATATCAAAACCCAAAACTATACCATGAGTGGCATACATGATGAAGGGGATGTGTCAGGTGATGATGCTATCAGGATTTTAACGGCAGATGGTTTGGAAGTAGCCATAGATTTAACGGTATTGTTTAAGGTATTGCCTACTGATGCGCCAAAAATATTGAATGAAACAGGTATAGATTACAATACCAAAATTATCCGCCCAATCACGCGCACTGCCATTAGGGATAATGCAGTTTATTATGAGGCTGTGGCACTTTATTCTAGCAAGCGCGATGAATTTCAAAGCAGGATTTCTAAAACCATAGAAAAGAGCTTCAAAGAGCGTGGTATAATTTTAGAACAAATGCTTATTCGCAATATTACCTTACCCACTTCTGTGAAGGCAAGTATTGAATCAAAAATTAATGCCGAACAAGATGCCCAAAAAATGCAATTTGTTTTGCAAAAAGAACGTCAGGAAGCAGAACGCAAAAGGGTAGAAGCGCAAGGTATTGCAGATTACCAGCGTATTATAAGCAGCGGTTTAACCGATAAGCAATTGCAATACGAAACCATTAAGGCAAATCTTGAATTGGCTAAATCGAACAATACAAAAGTAGTTATTATGGGTAAAGGAAATACGCCTGTGATATTGGATACGAAGTAAATTGATTTAACTTTTAAAATGTTATTTCAACATTTGGGAGGTCTTTTCTAATCCGCTCTTTTTCTTTTTCACCAATAGGATTACCCACCAGATTCAATGTCCTTAATTTCCTTAAACGATACATATAGGGAGGCAGTGATCCGATATTGTTGTTTTCTAAATTGAGCTCTTCTAATTTAGTTAAACCAGCAAATGTTCTGGGTAAATAGAGCAGCTTATTGTTACTTAAGTCTAAACTAATCAATCGCTTTAACTGATGCACCTCGGCGGGTAGCTCTGTAATATTGTTAAAACTAAAATTCGCATATTGCAAATTCTTTAATTGGTTCAAACCGTCTAATGAACCAATTTGATTGTGCGACAGGTCTATCTTTTTTAAGTAATAGCCACTGATAAAATAAAAGGAAACGGTACTGAGTTGGTTGTTACTTACATTTAAATTTTCTAAATATTTTAAATTTACAAATCCTTTTGGCAGCTCGTTTAATTGGTTGTTTGAAAGGTTGAGGTCTTTTAAATTCTCCAATTTTTTAATGCTATTGGGCAATTGAATCAACTCATTTTTGCTTAAGTTTAGTGCAATCAATTGCTTCATTTTATGAATGCCCGTTGGGTATTTAACAATTGATTGTTCTTTTAAATCCAATTGTCGAACCTGTTCTTTATTGGCCAAAGCAGAATCATAATTGGTGTAAGTTTTAAAAGATTCTTTGGCATAATTTAACTCATAAATAGGTTTTGGTTTGCAGGGCAGTGAGCTTATTCCAAACCGCCTGTCTTTAAAATCTTTGATTTCACCCACCCCAAAAGTTTCTAATTTTATATTTTCTAAATCTTGGTTCAAGGTATACAATCCACCATTGGTTATCTTGGCCAAATAGGCCAGATGCGGATTTACGCCTACTTCTTTGATGTATCCGCATACAATAACTCTCACTGGTTTATTAATTTTTGAAGCCAATTCAATGTCTCTGATACAAGCAAGGTTGTCGGCAATTAAAATAACCTCTTGGTGGTTTGGAAATCTCTTTATCGATTCTAAAATAGCCTCAATATCGTTTTCTGGTCTATCGCCACCGCTGCCATTGATGCGAACCAAATTAAACAGGTTCATAATGGTTGGTATATCCGATGCCTCAACAGAATATATTCCGCCAGTTTCTCCTATAATTTTGCTCGCGTTGGTTTTGTTATCGCCATCATTAAAGAGGGTTAAAAACCTAATACCAGATGACCTGTAATGGTTAATATGCCAATGCACAACCTGTGCGCCATAGCCATACATGCTGCCTGTCCAATCGTTTACCACCAATGCATCTACCCATTCTGGATGCCTTTCCATTACCTTCCAAACCACGCTATCATAAAACGGATTGAGCTTTAAAAATTCGTTGATTTGTCGCTTGTATTGTTGAATCTCAAATGGCGTTCTGTCTGCTAATTTGATGGAGGAAGGCTTCAATATTTGCTTTTCCAAATGTTTTTGAATCATTGTTTTTTGAACATCCAAAGGCTTGTTTTCCAGGGCCAGCTTAATGGAGTCGCTCAAGATATGGTCTTGTTTAATATTGGCAATGGTGCTCTCCATTTCTTTGATGCCACCTTGGGTATTTTTTTCGGTTTGAACCGAAGCGTTGGCAAGAGGTAAGCTGTCTTGTTGCTTGTTTAACTTGGCCTCTTCGGCGGGAGTTCTGTACCAAATAACTATTCCATGAAACAATTTGTTTACCTGTTCATCATTGTCGATATGGGTTTGTAAAATAGTTCTCCAAGTAAAATCTGCATCATTTAAAGAGGCATCTAATTGAAAAAGGTGAATCAACCTGTTGCACAACAATGGGTAGATTTCTTTGTACACACTATCATACACCGGATACCTAGAATAAACAATATCTACTTGATACGGGTAAACGGTGTCTCTAATATTGAGCCACAATTTTGGTGCAATAAAATCGGAACTGCGTAGGCCATTTCTTAGGAATACAGCATGTTTGCCGGGAGTTACTTTGTACTCGTAAACAAACTCTTCTTTAAATTTAGCCTTTATAGCCGGACCATTTTTTTTAGGATTTAAAAGTTTGGGTTCATCAAAATAATTTTGGGCAAATAGGTTCGAACCAATGAGCAAAAGCAAATTTAAAAGTAATGGTTTTATGATGTTCTTATTTATTCGCATAAAGTGGCTTGGGGCAAACCTATTATAAATCAATTAAAATACCGGTAATAATTTATGGTTCAATTCTAATTTTTTTATAAATTGCAATGGTTAGCTATCATTTGGTATAACGAATTTAAAATAAGTCAGCGTATATGTCGAATAACTTAAGTGAGCTTTCTGGTAGGAAAGGACTAGAAAAAAACCTGTTCGAAGAGTTAGGAGTTTTAGCAAGAGAAACGGGTACACCCAATAGAAAGGATTTGGATCAACTTGCCGATGAATTTTTAATGGGAAAGGCCAATTTATATGGCACTACGAGCTTCTACGATTTTTTGCGACCAGAAAATAAAGGCAAGAAAATATATGTTTGCAATGGCAGTTCTTGCCTAACTGCTGGCACACAAACTCAATTAAAAGAAAATTTATTGCAACATTATAATGCCAATGAAATTGGTGAAATGTGTTGCTTAGGTCGTTGCCATGAAAATGGAGCCTTTCACACAAATGGGCATAATTATTCTGGTGCAGCAATTAACCATATTCAAGATGTTAAAAATGGTTCATACCCTGTTCAAGAATCTTATTTTGTAGGATCAAAAGGCAAACAAATTTTAACCCAAGCATTCATAGGTATTGATGCTTATTACAAAACACTAGAAACCGCATTAAATCTAGGTTCAAACCGAATTTTAGACGAACTAAAAATTTCTGGATTACGCGGTAGGGGTGGCGCTGGTTTTCCCATTTCGTTTAAATTAGCAGCTGCCAAAGCTAGCCCTGGAAATACCAAATTTATAGTTTGCAATGCAGATGAAGGAGACCCCGGAGCCTACAGCGACAGGTATTTATTGGAGCATCAAATTCATTCGGTTTTATTAGGCATGATCATTGGAGGTTTTGCAATGGGTGCAAATTGGGGTGTTTTATACATTCGTGCCGAATACCCAGAATCTATTACCATTGCCAATAATGCCATCCAAGAAATTCGCGAAAAAGGTTTTATTGGAACCAATATTTTAGGTTCAGGATTTGATTTTGATTTTAAAGTAATTTCTGCCCAAGGTGCTTATATCTGCGGAGAGGAAACCGCGCTATTATCTAGCATTGAAGGTCAAAGACCCGAAGTGCGAGTGAGGCCGCCTTATCCCACGCAGCATGGTTTGTTCAATAAACCAACCGTGGTAAACAATGTTGAAACATTGGCCAATATTCCGTTTGTGATTGATCACGGTGGAGAGGCTTTTGCTGCTATAGGTAAGGATAAATCTACCGGCACAAAATTGGTTTCTTTGGATGGTTTTTTTAACAGACCAGGTATCTATGAAGTGGAAATGGGCACACCTTTAAAAGTGGTGATTGAGGAGCTCGGACAAGGCTTTAAATCTCCGGTAAAAGCCATGCATATTGGCGGACCATTAGGAGGCTTGGTGCCTGTTTCAAAGATCAATGATTTGAGTGTAGATTTTGAAACCTTTGCTTCCCAACATTTTTTATTGGGTCATGCTTCCATAGTTTGTTTGCCTCATGATTATCCAATCATAGATTATTTAGCACATTTGTTTCAGTTTACAGCCCATGAAAGCTGCGGCAAATGTTTCCCATGTAGACTTGGTTCAACCCGTGGTTATGAGTTAATAAGTGGGGCAATAAACAAGGATGCCAAAATAGATCCTGTTTTATTCGACGACTTAATTACCACCATGGAAATTGGTTCATTGTGTGCTTTAGGTGGTGGTTTGCCGCTGCCTATTCGCAATGCCTTACAATATTTTAAAGAAGAATTAACTCCTTATTTTCAAGCATAATATTTTTACAATGAGCAAAATTGCCTATTTAGATGATGAAGCACATGAGATCTTTGAGGGAGAAACCATTCTCTCTTTTGTTAAAAGAATCAAAGGAAATAAACTTATTCCAACCTTGTGTGATGCACCAAATTTAGATCCGTTTGGGGCTTGTAGGGTTTGTAGTGTAGATGTGGCTTTGGTGTCTGGAGGACCAGTTAAAACGCAAGCTTCGTGTCATACACCCATCATGCCTAACTCGTATATTTACCCTAGTTCTGACAGGGTATTGAAGCTGCGCAAAAACATCATTGAATTGGTACTAACTGATCATCCATTAGATTGTTTAACCTGTGAGGTAAACAACAATTGCGAGTTGCAAAGTGTAGCCGCCCAAGTGGGTGTGAGAGATGTAAGGTACCCTGCAGGTAAAAATCATTTGGATAGAAAGAAAGACTTGAGTCATCCCTACATGACCTCCGATATGAGCAAGTGCATTAACTGTTTTAGGTGTGTAAGGGCCTGTGATGAGGTGCAAGGAGAGTTTGTTTTGAGCATGGCAGGTAGAGGTTTTGATAGCCACATTGTAAAAAGCAATGAAACCAGTTTCATGGAATCGGATTGCGTAAGCTGTGGTGCTTGTGCACAGGCTTGTCCTACTTCTGCCATCAGCGATGTGTTTGAATCCAAATCAATTGCTGTGGATGAAAAAGTAAAAACCATTTGCACCTATTGTGGCGTAGGATGCCAATTAGAAGTTGCCAAAGTAAATGGCAAAGTAAAATCTATTCAGGCTCCTTATACCTCTGCTGTTAACCAAGGTCATACTTGTTTAAAAGGTAGATTTGCTTTCTCATTTTACAAGCATCCAGATAGGATCAAAACGCCACTGATTAGAAGAAACGGCATACTTGAGCC
>CAMCJW010000116.1 GCA_945875195.1 Chitinophaga pinensis
TAATCAAATATTTCTGCACAATAAAATACTCCTATTTTTTTAGTTATGAAAGGGCAAAAATAGTACTTATTAAGCTCATCTCAAAGGAGATAATATGTTTTACAAAAGGTTGCCAAAATGCAAAATCAAATAAATAGGAACAATTAATAGGAAACAAATGGAATAAAAATAAATTAATACCGTAAAATGAAAGTTTAACTTTCATTTTACGGTATTAAAAATTAACTTTGAAAAATGATAAAGCGAATAATTGAAGAAAAAATTGAGAAACTAATGAAGCAGTTCCCCGCTGTTGCGCTAGTTGGTCCAAGGCAATGCGGTAAAACAACCTTAGCTAAAATCATTCAAAAAAAATCGAAAATTGAAGGAGTATACTTTGATTTAGAAAGTCCACAAGACCTGCGAAAATTTGATAACCCAGAACTATTCTTAACAGCACATGAACAATATCAGGTAATCATAGACGAGGTACAACGTATGCCACAATTATTTCCAATCATGCGTTCATTAATTGATAAAAAACGAAAAGCTGGAAGGTTTTTATTGTTAGGTTCAGCAAGTCCAGAATTGGTAAAAGGCTCGTCAGAATCGCTTGCAGGTAGAATCTATTTTTTAGAAGCCACTCCGCTCCAATTAATTGAATTACCAGATAAAAACAATGCTATTCAAAAACATTGGTTTAGAGGAGGATTCCCTGCAGCTTGGAAAGCTAAAAATGATGATGATTTTTACCAGTGGATGGATGGTTTTGTAAGAACGTTTATAGAAAGAGATTTGAATAATTTATTTGGCACTACCTTTTCTCCAAATCTCATGTTCAAGCTATGGCGCATGTTAGCCCACTATCATGGGGGTATATGGAATGCGCAATCATTTTCAAAAGGCTTAGATGTAAGCTCTGTTACTGTTAACCGCTATTTAGACCATCTAAAAGGTGCGTTTATGGTAAGAAAACTTTTACCATACTACCACAATACCTCTAAGAGATTAGTTAAAAGTCCAAAAGTATATATCAGAGACAGTGGTCTGTTACATTATTTACTAGATATTCATCATGCCAAAAACCTGCAATATCATCCTATGTTAGGTTATTCATGGGAAGGTTATGTTATTGAGCAAATTATTTCATTACTTCCAAATAATATTCAACCTTATTATTACAGAACACAAGATGGTGCTGAAGTTGATTTGGTTTTAGTAAAAGGTATCAAACCTATTGCTTGTATAGAAGTAAAATACTCTGAAACTCCTTCATTATCTAGAGGTTTAGCTGAAAGTATCAAGGATTTAAAAACAAAAAATAACTATATAATAACAACAGGTAATGACCAAATATGGCCAATTAATAAATGGATAAATGCCATAGGATTAAGAAGCTTTCTTGTAGATATTTTGCCAAAAATTATTACAAAATAAATTAAATTAACCCCGTAAAATGAAAGTTTAACTTTCATTTTACGGGGTTAATTTATTGCTTAATAAATTGAAATGTTTGATTTTTTCCTTTAATAATTAGGAAGTAATTACCATTTGGCAGATCTTCAACTACAACAGATTCTGTGCCTTTCAAATTCCCTTTCAACATTTCCTTTCCTTCTAAATTAATGATTGAATAGGGTAAAATTAAATCTTGAGGAACCCCTTTTAATTGAACAGCATACTGTGTAGGATTAGGATACAAAGATATTCCTACTTTTAGTTGAGCTTTGTCGATGCCCGTTTGCGGATTGAGTGATTGAACAAAACTGCCAAATACACCAGAACCATAAGTGGACACAACCATTCTGCCATCAATGGTTCTATGATCCATCATGGTCACAATTTGGTTACCAATTGTATTTGCTCCCTGACGAGTCCAAATTGTTTGCATGCCATTAATCTTTTTTGTTGCATACAAACCAGTGCTTGTTCCAACAAAATAAACCAAACTATCAAGTGTGGGTGCAATAGTTAACCAGCGACAACTGGGACCATTTCCAGAACCAGAAGCATTCTGTTCCAGGTTACCACTTATTGCCACCCAGCTTGAACCACTATTGTTACTTTCAAAAATACTTAGCACATTATAATTGGTGAAAACCACATAGATTTTTCCAGTATCAGTTGGATGCTGTGTGATGCATTGAATATAGCCTCCAGGGAAGTTTGTGCCACTAATTAACTCGGGCTTACTAGCAGTATCTGATGCATTTCGTAACCTGTACAAACGACCCTTCTCGGTACCATAGTACAATACATCATTCTGAATTTTTGAACTAAATAAAGCCGAAATTTGGTCACCCGCATTACTCAATAAAGTGTTGTTCAATTGTGTCCAATTAATATTGCTTGAATTACTATCTAATTGGTTCTTTAATGGAATAGCAGTTATATCACTGTTTCTCCAAATAACATTCCCTGCTGGTGTATAAAGCACCTTGAAATTATTTGCATCTGGGGTAAATGGATTGATAAATTGGTAAACACTTTTATCAACACCTTTTGGATCAATCCGTGTAAATTTATTGGGAATACCGTTGGCATCTAATAGCATTCTTTGCATTCTACCTTGTTGAATAGACAAATACACTTCTCCCCCACCAGGCTTAACAAAGCAATAAGCGCCATCATAACTCAATGGCTGTGTCCATGGATTTGCAGCTATTGAACTTGTAGTTAAATAAGTGCCATTGTCTTGCAATCCTCCAACAGTTAACATTGAATTACTTCCATGATCCAATGCCACAGTATAAAACTGAGAAGTTAAATAGCCATTGTTTAAAGATTCCCATGTTACAGAAGGGGCCATGCTGTTTTGAGTTACAGAAATTCCACCATCATGAAAAGATATCATTTTTGAGGCATTGCTTGGATAAAAAACCACGCCATGGTTATCGGGATGGTGATTAGGGTAAACCTTAAAATCTGGCAAACTAGTGCCTATTCCATAACCGCCTATCCATGTTGTGTTAGTATTAGTTTTGAAGCCATCTGATGAGCGGTATAAATTGGTTCCACCCAAAAATACTGTGTTGGCATCATCTGGTTTCACATTTATTTCCAAACAATATCCGCCTTGTGAAATAAAATCACCAAATGCTCCGCCAAGTGTTGGAATGTTTGCACTGCGGTCTTCTAAAATCCCTCCAACTCCTGACCCATCTCCGCTCACATAGGTATATTTCCAAAGACTATTGAACTCGCTCCTACCTTCAAAAGTTTTGCTTTCTTTTCCATATCCAGGCGTATTGGCCACAAAATAAACTTGCTTCTCATCACTTGGTGCTATGCCAATTGAAATGCGATCGAAGCTAGATTGAAAATTACTTGGTGTTATATTTGCCCAAGTTTTTCCATTGTCTGCAGAGCGCCAAAAACCTTGCTGCTGCCCACCACCAGATAAGGTTGCATAAACAACTCCTGTTGGGCTAATAGCCACATCCGTAAAATAACTATAACTTGATGCCAACGAACCTCCCCCTCTTACTTTAACCCAACTTAGACCCGCATTGATACTTCTAAAAATACCATCAAAGTTTGCTGCAAACAATACATCTGCAGTATCTATGGTTTGGTTAAATGCCAAGCGATGTATTACCGACCAAGGACCAGATAAACCGCCCAAACCACTTGCCACATTGCCTGCTTTTACCCAGCTATTGCCGCCATCTGTAGATTTATAAACACCACTTCCATTATAAAATGCACCAGGAATATTTCCACCATATAATTCACCGGATGAAGCATACCAATTCTTTAATTTTCCGGGTCTAGTGTCTTGAACCAAACTAGTTATGTTAGCAGTAGGAACACTTGAGATATTGCAGGCATACCACGATATTCCACCATTGGTACTTCTCCAAATTCCGCCTGTAGCCGCACCAGCCAACAATACCTCTGTATTGCTTTTATCTATTACCACGCAACGTGTTCTTCCACCAACATTTGATGGCCCAATAGATTGCCATGTTGCAAATTTTTGCAGGCCACCATCGCTAGGCAAGGTTTGTGAAAAGGCCAATTCCTTGGCACGCATGTCATTTGGAATTAATCCTGTAGCTGGATCGCCCAACATTTTGAGATTCCACTTTAACCTACCTGATAAATTTTGGATCATGCCTTCACCTGCTGAGCCATTTGGCCTTAGGGTAAAGTTAATGATGAAAAGTGCTAATATTGTTAGTGCTAAAATGCTGCTGTATTTTTTCATTTATTTTAAATAGTAAAATCAAAAATACAAAATTCAATCTAAAGGAGTGAGGTTAATTTAAAAGGATTTTCTTCACAAAGGATGAATTTCCTATTTGAACTTTAACCAAATACACACCTGCTGCAGCTTCATTTAATGGAATTTCCATCTCCTTTAAACCTTCGTCCTTGTAATTATTTGAATAAACCTCTTTCCCATATATATCTAAAACCTTTGCCTCAATTTCTTCACTTGAACTACTGGATAAGATAACAAATAACAATTTATTATTTGGATCAAACCTAAGACCTATAATCTGTTCTAAATTATTCTGTATTAAACCAGCTGGTGAACACATACAATTTATTATTCTGATACTAGTATCAGACACATTAGATGAAAGGTCGCGCACAATATAAAAAGCCTTAAAGAAACCTGCTTCAAAGCAGAAAGGTTTCCCATTTGCATTTATGGGCAATGAATTACCTACAGCAAGAAAAGGTCGCATTTCCATATCAGTATTCACATTGTCTTCAAGTGAAATTGGAGAATCAATGAATTCATTCTTGCATGGAACATTTATTGAGTCTATGCCAAGTGTATTTACTCTTGGTTTTATAGTATCAGCTGGCATCAAAAAATTACTAAGGGAATTTAAACTATTCGTTGAATAGGCCCTCACATCTTTTGAACCAAAACCAATTAAGAGAGTAACTAATAATATTGAGGTTAGAAATCTTTTCATATTTAACTTATTATCATGTAAATATAAAAAAAAAGTTCAAATCCTCCTAAAATTTATGAAAAAAAGGTGTTCCTAATTATCATATCCCAAATTTGGTGCTAGCCAGCGCTCCACGTAAGCTGCAGTTACATTCTTGCGTTTGGCATAATCTTCTACTTGGTCTTTGCTAATTTTACCTACTGCAAAATATTTACTATCGGCATTGGCAAAATAAAATCCGCTAACCGCAGCAGTTGGATACATGGCAAAGTTTTCTGTAAGTGTTAATCCTGTTGCCTTCTCAGCTTCTAATATATTAAACAACTTACGTTTTTCTGTATGATCTGGGCATGCAGGATAGCCGGGTGCTGGACGAATGCTATCATATTTTTCTCTGATGATTTCTTCATCCGTTAAGCTTTCACCTTTTGCAAATCCCCAGTATTCGGTTCGAACCAACTCATGCAATTTTTCTGCAAAGGCTTCTGCTAACCTATCAGCCAGAGCTTTAATCATGATGCTGTTGTAGTCGTCATGGTCTTTTTCAAATGCCTCAATTAAAGGTTCAATTCCTATACCTGCGGTTACAGCAAACATGCCCATATAATCTTGCTTGCCTGATTCTTTAGGCGCAATAAAATCTGCTAAACATATATAAGGTTGATCGGCAGCCTTTTCATTTTGCTGACGTAAGAAATGGAATGTTTCATTACTACCATCTGCCTTTTCTAAAACTACATCATCGCCATTTGCATTTGCCTTGTAAAAGCCAAAAACTGCCTTTGCTTGCAATAAATTATCGGAAACAACTTTATCTAATAATGCATTGGCATCTTTAAACAATTTAGTTGCTTCAACACCTACAACTTTATCTTCCAAAATTGCTGGATACTTGCCCGCCAACTCCCAAGTTGAGAAAAAAGGTGTCCAATCGATACGCTTACGCAATTCTGCCAAAGGGTAATGTTCCAATGTTTTATTTCCAAGGAAAGTTGGTTCAATAATATTATCAAAACCTACCTGTATTTTATTAGCTCTTGCCTTTGCTAAATCCACAAAATTTTTGTCCTTTTTGCGGTTCTTATAATCGATCCTAAACTGTTCGTAATCTGCCTTAAATTTATTCTTAGTCCCTTCCTTTTGGTCTTTACTTACCAAACTTTGAACCACAGGTACGCCCTTACTTGCATCTAAAACATGTACTACCGCTCCGCTATAAACAGGATCTATTTTAACAGCAGTGTGCGCTCTAGAAGTGGTTGCGCCACCAATTAACAATGGTATCTTCATACCTAATCTTTCCATTTCTTTGGCAACATGCACCATCTCATCTAAACTTGGTGTAATTAAACCACTCAAGCCAATTACATCTACATTTTCTCTGATGGCAGTTTCTAATATTTTTTCGGCAGGCACCATTACGCCGATATCAATGATATCATAATTGTTACACGCCAATACTACACCTACAATGTTCTTTCCAATATCATGCACATCACCTTTTACAGTGGCCATTAATATTTTTCCTTGTGAAGTAGAAGTATCGCCTGTTCTCCTCTTTTCTTCTTCCATAAAAGGCATTAAATAGGCAACAGATTTTTTCATTACCCTAGCACTTTTTACCACCTGAGGAAGAAACATTTTGCCTGCACCAAATAAGTCGCCCACCACATTCATTCCTGCCATCAACGGACCTTCAATTACCTCTAGTGGCTTTGAATATTTTTGCCTTGCTTCTTCGGTATCCTCATCTACAAACTCAATAATTCCTTTTATCAAGGCATGACTCAAACGCTCTTCTACTGGAAGTTTACGCCATTCATCGTCTACTATTTTTTCTTTACCTTTTCCTTTAACTGTTTCAGCATAGTCTAATAAACGTTCTGTGGCATCGTCTCTCCTATCTAATAAAACATCCTCTACACGTAGCAACAATTCTTTATCAATTTCATCGTATACCTCCAACTGACTAGGATTTACAATACCCATATCCATGCCATGTTTGATGGCATGATATAAGAAAGCTGAATGCATGGCTTCGCGCACTTTATCATTTCCTCTGAAAGAGAAAGAAACATTTGAAACGCCACCACTTATTTTTGCACCTGGTAAATTTTCTTTGATCCATTTGGTACCATTAAAGAAATCGAGGGCATTTTTTCTATGCTCTTCCATTCCAGTTGCCACTGGAAAAATATTGGGATCAAAAATGATATCTCCAGCATTGAAATGCACAATTTCTGTTAAGATTCTATAGGCTCTTTCCGCAATTTCTATGCGGCGTTCAAAGTTATCGGCCTGCCCAACTTCATCGAATAACATCACAATGACCGCAGCACCAAAACGCTTTACAATTTTAGCTTGGCGGATAAACTCTTCTTCTCCACCCTTCAATGAAATAGAATTCACCACACATTTTCCCTGCACGCATTTTAGTCCAGCCTCAATGATCTCCCAACGGGAAGAATCAATCATGATGGGCACACGAGAGATATCAGGTTCTGAACCAATTAAATTCAAGAAACGCACCATTGATTCAACGCCATCAATCATCCCTTCATCCATATTGATGTCGATGATTTGGGCACCACCCTCTACTTGCTCGCGGGCAACACTTAATGCAGCTTCTAAATTGCCTTCACGTATCAAACGCAAAAACATTTTTGAACCTGTAACATTGGTTCGTTCGCCAACATTTACAAAGTTTGTTTCTTTTGTAATTACAAGTGGCTCGAGACCTGACAATCTTAATGTATAATCGTTTTTCATTGTTTGTTTTTATTTAACCACAGAGCTCACTGAGAGGGGACACAGAGAGTACAGGTTTTTTTATTTTTAATTTGCTAATCGTTTAATTCCATTTTTTAGATAGTGAACATTAAAATTTATGAGTAGGCCAATTTTATGGTTACCCAATTTTAAATAGGTTAATAACTGAGCGGTATGCACATCTGTTAATGCATCCACTGATTTAATTTCCACTACCACTTGTTTTTCCACTAATAAATCCAATCTATAACCACAATCCAAATTTACTTCTTCATAAACCAAAGGCATTGGCTTTTCCTTTTCAACAAACAAATTTTCTTTTTGAGTTAACCGATAAAACAAACATTCCTGATAAGCGGATTCAAGCAACCCTGGACCAAGTGACCTATGAATTTCAATGGCTGCCCCAATTATCTTTTCTGTGATTTGATTTACCTCCAAAATTGTATTCGACAATTAAAAATTAAAAATTTGTGGTCTCTGTGTAGAACCTTTGTGCCCCTTTAGTTTAATTTACATTTTCCTTAACCGCAATTGCCCTCGGGCTATACTTAGCGGCCATTTCTGCGATGGCTTTGATGTGATCTGGGGTGGTGCCGCAGCATCCGCCTAGGACGTTTACGAGACCTTCTTTGCAGAATTCTTCCACTTGCTTGGCCATGGCATTTGGACTTTCGTCGTATTGTCCAAACTCATTGGGTAGGCCGGCATTTGGATAGGCACTTACAAAGAAAGGTGAATGCGTTGCCATCACTTGTAGGTATGGTCGGAGGGCACTTGCACCTAAAGCACAGTTTAAGCCAATACTCAACAAAGGCATGTGCTGCATGCTAATTAAAAATGCTTCGGTGGTTTGACCCGACAAGGTTCTGCC
>CAMCJW010000117.1 GCA_945875195.1 Chitinophaga pinensis
GACCAATGGCAACAAGCAGGATGTAGATATTGTAGCCTGGGCACAAGATGCCAATTACTTTCAAAATGAAGTTTTAGATTGTAATGCAGGAAATTTACTCTGGACTAGTGATAAACCTTATGTAATTTATGATTCTATATTAATTCCAAAAGGCTGCACCTTAACAATTGAGGCTGGAACGCAAATTCATAATTACAATAAATCCTGTATTTTGGTGGCAGGAACAATCATTGTAAATGGTACTATAGAAAAACCAGCCGTATTTCAAGGCAGCAGGTTAGACGATGATTACAAACAAATGCCAGGGCAATGGATAGGTATCAGAATTTTGCCTGGATCGAGTGGAAATAGCATTACTGGCGCCATTGTAAAAAATGCTTATGTTGGAATAGAAGTAGATTCTATGCCTAACACAGGCAATTTCGGGCTTGTATTAAAAGAGTCGATGATACTCAATATGAGTGCTTGTGGTTTGCTCAATTATTCCTCAAAGCTTTATGCCGAAAATAATTTGGTAGCCAATTGCGGACTATTTGCTTTTATTGGAGAGTTGGGCGGAACGTATGAACTATTGAATAATACCTTCTCTTGCCAGAGTCAGGTTACTGGCCGCAAAGACCCTGGTTTCTATTTAAGTAATGCGCCTGGAAGAGACAATGCAGGCAACGTTTTGTATAAATTTCCGCTTAATTTTAATGTAAGGAACAACATCATTTTTGGCTCTTTGGAAGATGAATTTTTAATAAACGAAGACCCAGATGGGGTTCCAATAACAGTTGCAGCTTTGAACAATTGCCTTATTAAAACTAAAAATTTAAGTTTAGGAATCAATGGAAATATTTTGAACAAAGATCCTAAATTCAAAAATGTGTCTTTACTGGATTTCGACTTAGAATCTAACTCTCCATGCCGCAATACGGGTGGTAATGTGGGCATTCCAAGGGACCTCAAAAACAGAAACCGCAATATTTCCGCTCCAAGCATTGGAGCTTATGAGGTTCAATAATATAGCTATCTAATTTCGGTTTGAACCAAAATTTAATTTGCACATCTTTCAAATAAATTTATATTTGCCTTGCTCTAGGTTATTCAAATAGTAAAGCCAAAAAATCACAAAACCCCGGTGCCTTTGTGGCTGTACTTTCTGAATATTAAAAGGGAATCGGGTGAAAATCCTGAACAGTTCCCGCTGCTGTAAGCACCGAATGAAGCAATTCATTCATTTCTTTTTCAAACAATAGTCACTGATTGCTACTCAGCAATTGGGAAGACTCGAAAAAGAAGGTGTAAGTCAGAAGACCTGCCAGAGCAATTTAATTCAACACGGCTTTCGGGAAGAAAGGCTAGGTGAACCAAGTTTTGCAACCTGCAATATTTGCTGCTACCTATTTTTTTCTCTGGCCAAAACATAAATTGTTTTGAAGAAAAAATGTTTGTATGTGGTTTTGTTTATGCTAGCGAATGCAATGGCTAGCTATGCCTTTACCAATGCAAATAAATTAGGCTTTGGTTCGAACCAAAATAAAGCTGATACGAGTCGTTTGATGCACACCTTAAAAGTTGTTGGCATCCGTTACCCAACATTATTTACTGGATCCAAATTGAATTTAATAGACTCAAGCATTCTGCAAAACTACCAACAAAATTCACTGGCAAATGTATTGAGTAACCAGAGTCAGATTTTCATCAAAACCTATGCACCAGGTATGCTGGCAACCCCAAGTTTTAGAGGTGGAAACGCCAATCATACAGCAGTAATTTGGAACGGATTTAACCTACAAAATCCAATGAATGGCCAAATAGATTTTTCCACCATTCCAGCCTTTCTTTTAGAGCAAGTGGCTATTCAATATGGTAGTCCTGCCGCCTTGTTTGGATCAGGCAATATTGGCGGAGCCATACATATAGGAACGGCAAAACCCAGCCACAAAGGGCTGCAAACTGAAATCATGACAGGCATTGGCAGCTTTGGCACCTATAGCAGTGGTGTAAAATTATTTTTAACACAAAGCAATTGGAGCATGCAGCAAAAGTTGTTTTGGCAACATGCAGAAAATGACTTTACCTATAAAAATGTTGATTTGTTACAGCCACAATCCACTCCAATTTCAAATTATAAATCATTGCCTACTGCTAGGGCTGAAAATGCACAATTCTCAACCCTTGCATGGATGCAGGAATTTCAATTTCAAATTTATCCAAAACTAAAATTTGGCATAAAATCGTGGCTACAAAAAAATGAAAGAAATATCCCTGCAGCATTAAACACAGCTAATCTAAATGCAAAACAAATTGATGAAACCAGAAAGGTTACTGTAGATTATCAATATAAAACAGGAAGCTATGAAATGCAGGCCAGATATGGTTACTTCAACGATGTGATCAACTATTCTGATAATAATAATACACCATCAATTAGTACTTCTCACAACCAAGTTTTCTTTTTAGATAATTTTATAAACAAAGAAAATTACCAAATTCAAGGCAGTGTAATGACTCAAAATACAAAAGCCAATTTAAACACCAATAATACCAACTGGTTTCAAAATAGAATTGCTATTTTCGGAACATTTAAATGGCTTTGGTTCGACCATCATTTACAACAACAAATTACGATACGCCAAGAATGGGCAGATGAAAAGGCTGTTCCTATTATTCCAGCTTATGGATTTAATTTAGCATTGGGCAAACAATTTATCTTGTTTGGAAACATTGCTAAAAGCTACAGGTTACCTACATTCAATGATTTGTACTGGCCAAACATGGGTAACAAAGAACTATTACCAGAAGAAGGCTGGAACCAAGAGTTAAGCTTAAAACACCAAACTACTTATAAAAAAATTAGCTTTAATTCAACCCTTACTGCATTCAATAAAAACATTCAAAATTGGATTATTTGGGTACCAAATGGAGGTAATTTAAGTACGCCCAAGAACATATACAAGGTTTGGAGCAGAGGTTTGGAATATGATTGGCGCATTAAGTTCAATGCTGGCAATATACATTACTTATTAAGAGGTTTGCACGATCTAACTATTGCTACCAATGATGCATCAACTATACCCAATGATGCATCTTTAAACAAGCAAATAATTTATACCCCAAGGGTTAAAAACATGCTACAATTTTCACTTCAATATAAAAGCTTGAGTTTCGATTATACTTTCAATTATGTTGGCACTAGATATGTGAGTGCCGACCATAGCAATTGGCTAAACCCCTTTAATTATAGCGGTTTAAACCTAGGTAAGGTATTTACCATTAAAGAAAAAAGCATCCAAGGTTTGTTTAGCTTGAACAATCTATTCAACCAAACTTACCAAGTAATGGTAAATAGGCCCATGCCATTAATTAATTATCAAATAACCATAAACATAAAACTATAACATGAAAAAACACCTACAAAAACTAAGCATTGCCATTGCAATTTTAGCTAGCACCCAATTATGGGCCCAGAGTATTTCAACCTTTGAAGACATTTCATTGGCACCAAATTCATTTTACAATGGCTCTGATTTCAAGGGCGGTTTCAAAAGTGGTTCGGCTTTTTTTACCAATATGCACGACACAACATTTGGCCCTTATTGGGAAGGGTTTTCTGTATCGAACACCAAAGATGATTCTACTCCAGGCTACTTAAATCAATACAGTGCCATTACTGGAGGTGCTTGGGGTGGCAACAATTACGGCGTATTTTATTTAGGAGGGAAAATCATTTTAGACTCAACTATTTCGAATAATTCTATCAGTGGTTTTAGTATCACCAACTCTACTTATACCTATTTTGACATGAAAGAAGGAAGTCAATTTTCGAAAAAATTTGGCGGAGTAAGTGGCAACGACCCAGACTATTTACGTGTTGTAATAAATGCTTGGAAAAAAGGAGGAATACCAGCAGATACTAGCATTAAAGTTTATTTGGCAGATTATACCTCAAGTGATAATACCAAAGATTATATCCTAAAAACTTGGAAGTGGGTTAACTTGCTATCATTTGGCCAAGTAGATAGTTTTGCTTTTAAAATGGAATCGAGCGATACTGGTGCATTTGGAATCAATACACCAAGATATTTCTGTATAGATAATTTTAATTTGCCTACTGTTGGGTTATTGACTATCAATCCAACAATTACGCTCAATATTTATCCTAATCCTGTAAATGAAATGCTTCATATAAATTGTAATGAAAATGTAGAGGAAGCAATTATTTTTGACATGAAAGGAAATAAAATAATGGAAACAATTGGCAATGAAATTTCGGTTGAGAGTTTGTCTCAAGGTATTTATGTGTTGCAGGTTAGTACCAAAACAGGCCTAGGAATTCAGAAGTTTATTAAGCAATAATTAAATGCGCTTCCAACTAAAATATAAAAATAGCAAACTCATCGTATTGGTGAGCTTGCTGTTTTCTATCCTATCATGCGATAAAACACCAAGTAATCCGCCATTAAGCAAGGTACCAAGCGATACCACTGCCCATGGAATGTTTATTTGCAATGAAGGAAATTTTCAATGGGGAAATGCAAGTTTAAGTTTTTACAATACCTCCAACTTTACTCTGCAAGAAGATATATTTAAAAGTAGTGACCAAAAAGGATTAGGAGATGTATTACAATCTATGAGCATTGTAGGTGAGGATGCCTATTTAGTGGTAAACAATTCGCAAAAGATAGAAGTTATGAATGCTAAAACATTCAAAAGCACTGCTACCATTTCTGGCTTTAACTCGCCTAGGTATTTGTTATCAATAGGTTCAGGCAAAGCATATGTAAGTGACTTGTATGAAAAAGCTATTTGGATTGTGAATCTACAAACCAAACAAATAATAGGTAAGGTTGTTATACCAAGTTGGACAGAAGAGATGGTATACAGAAACAACAAAGTATATGTTTGTGGAAGAACAAGTAATTATGTCTATGTTATCAATACAATGAATGACCAATTAATAGATAGCATCAATATTGGTTATGGCGCACAAAACATGGTATTGGATCAAACCGAAAAAATATGGGTATTAACTGTTGGCAAAGATGCTATTGCAGCTCAATTGCATTGTATTGGAACTTCTGGTAATTTGATAAATAGCTTTAACTTTAGTAAGGGAAGCACCCCAAATAAATTAATTTGTAATCCAAACAAAACAAAAATTTATTGGATCAACAAGGACATATATGCAATGAATATTGATGCCAATCAATTGCCAACAACACCTATTATTTCTGCTGATGGAGAAAACTTTTACGCAATTGGGTATAACCCAAATCAAAACGAAATTATAGCATCAGATGCAAAGGATTACGTGCAGAAAAGTGAAATATATAGGTATGATACCGTAGGTAATTTAAAAGGAAATTTTAAGGCAGGCATTAATGCAACTTACTTTTATTCAAAATAGGTATGAACCAAAAAGAAGTGAAATTAAATAGTGAAAACGCCTCTGAAAAAGACAAAATTAGTGGGCAACAATATTACCTAGAAAATGGGTATGTAGTTTTTACGGAAGCTTATCATTTACAAAGAGGAACCTGCTGTGGAAGCGGTTGCAGGCATTGCCCGTATAAAAAGAAAAAATAACTAAAATACTGTTGGTAAAAGTTTTGGCAGAAAAATAACCAATCCAATAATAAAGGCTACAAAGGCAACAACTAAGACTGCTGCGGCTGATAGATCCTTAATCTTGCCAATACGATTATCCATATTTGGCATCACAAAATCTGCTAAATGTTCAATGGCAGAATTGAAAATTTCAGCAGCAATCACAATACCTATTAATAGGATAACTATTATCCATTCTGTGGTAGAAATTTGAAAACAATAACCCATGCCAATTGCCAATAATGACAGAACAATATGGATGCGCAAATTGTGCTCATTTTTCCACAAACCTTTTAATCCGTTGAAAGCATAGGTAAAACTTTTCAATCGTTTCTTTAATGAAAATTTATTAGGTTCAGGCTGCATAAATTTCTGCTAAAATGCTTCCGACAAAGTAAAATAAAACCCTTTGATTTTACCTTCCCCAAATCCAAAATCTATTCTGGCATTGATATGCTCACGGCGAATGGTGGTTGCTCTAAATCCAAAGCCATAATTAGGTTTAATATTCTGTGTTAAATTAGTAAAGTCTGAACCAACGTTGCCCACACCACCAAAAACAACTGCTCCAAAAGGACCCCATATGGTTTTACGAAACTCTGCTTGAGCTGCCACAAAATGATTGTCTCTATATCGGCCATTGTAATACCCACGCATGATCATTTCATTACCCATAGTACCCATTTGCCTGTAGGGTACATCGCCTTTATTGACACTTGCATAACCTTGTAATGCTAAAACGTTTTCCTTCCACAAACCAAAGAACTTACGTACATCCATAGTTACGCTTCTAAATTGGTATTTACTAATTTGAGAAGGAAAAAAGAAGTAATTGCTAATCTCTAAATACGCACCTTTCAGAGGATAATATATATTGTCTCTATTGTCATAAGCCAAAGCTAGTCCTGCACCAAAAATGGTATAACCATTTATACCTGCAACCCCACTAGAAGGAGCTTCACTTAAATCTTTAAACTTAATATTATACAACTGCTCATACATAATTTGCCCGCCCATATACAAATTTCTAACAAACTGACGAGTGAGTCTGGCGTTGATTTTATGCTGTTTAAAATTATTAAAATCACCAGAATCCTTTGCCAAATTACCTACACCATAATAGTATTCATAAAAATTATTGAATACATACTGAGCCTTGAGGTTATACTTATTTTCAAAGAAGAAAATATCGGCACTTGGTCTAATATTAAACTGTTTATTTTGCGTGTAGGAGGTATTAAGCCTAATGAGGGAAGGGCGTGTATTTTCCTTTTGGCCAATCCTAAACAAATAACCTAAACTCAAGCCAAGTTTAATACCAGTTTCAGGCGCCACCGACCAAATGGGAAGGGTAAAAAAATAGTTCTTTTTAGGCTTAACAGAATCACCTTCCATGATTCGGTAAAAGCGATTGACCAATCGGTTAATGCCATTATCTTTTTGGGCATGAACCTGCTGAGTACTAAAAAAAAGTAAGAAAAAAAATGCTACTAAAACTAATTTTATCTGTGGCAAACTTACTAGGATTTAAGGCAATAATCTACCGTACATTCTAGGGAAAGGAATACTCTCACGCACATGAGGCAATTTACAAACCCAGGTTACAAGTCGTTCCAAACCTAATCCAAATCCTGCATGTGGCACTGTGCCATACCTGCGCAAATCAAGGTACCATTCAAAAGCTTCCATTGGTAATTGGTGCTCGTTGATTTTTTCAATCAATAATTTTTCATCAGTTTCACGCTCGCCGCCACCTACAATTTCACCATAACCTTCTGGTGCTAAAACATCCACTCCACGTGCAAATTTTGAGTTATCAGGATCACGTTTTAAGTAGAAAGCTTTTACCTCATGAGGCCAGTTATAAACCATAATAGGCACATCAAATAGGCGCGTTATTACCGTTTCATCGCTACCACCTAAATCGTTTCCATAGGTAAAATTACGCGCACTATTTAACCATTGAGGAATGTTTCTTTCATTCTCCTCCAAATCACCTAACTCTTGTTTGAGTTTATCTATTTGCGCTTGGTTAAAACCAATTTCACCCTTTTTCATGCCAGGAGTTTTTATTTTTTCTTCACGCTCAGTAATTTCGGTTTGAACCAAAATAATTCTAGCTTTTACAGTTGCTAACTCATCTTCAAGCGAAGTGATTGCATTATTACCATTCACATCTTGCTCGCCTTTGATGATGCGCACTGCCTCATCATAGGTTAAGCGAGGAAATGGCTTAACAATATTTTTTAGTATTTCGGTATCTCGCCCAATAATAGCCAATTCTTTTTCGCAACCAGCCAAAACAGAACTTACTACCGAACGGAGGAAATTCTCTATTAAATCCATGTTTTCGAAAATATCATAGAAAGCCATTTCTGGTTCTATCATCCAAAACTCACTTAAGTGGCGTCTTGTTTTAGATTTTTCGGCACGGAATGTAGGACCAAAGGTATAAATTTTACCCATTGAAAAAGCCATGGCTTCACCATATAATTGACCACTCTGACTCAAATATGCGGGATCGCCATAGAAATCAGTTTCAAAAAGATTACTGGTACCTTCACAAGCATTTCCTGTAAATAAAGGAGCGTCCATTTGCACAAATCCCTCCTTTTGAAAAAACTCGTGAATAGCAAATATAATTTTATTACGGATTCGCATGATGGCCCATTGACGCTGGCTACGAAGCCATAAATGACGTTTGTCCATCAAGAAATCTACTCCATGTTCCTTTTTAGCAATTGGGTAATCGTTGGATTCACCAATTAATTTTATGCTAGTAGCTTGTAATTCAAATCCACCCATTTGGCGCTCATCTTTGAGCACTTTACCAGTAATTTGAAGGGAAGACTCTAAAGTTACCTTGCGCGC
>CAMCJW010000118.1 GCA_945875195.1 Chitinophaga pinensis
TGAAGTTAGCTTAGAATTTCATGATGAATTGAAATCTTCCTTTGAAGAAATATCTAGGATGTTATTTGCGCTGATTAAGAACCTTAGTTAAAGGGATCATGGAGTGCAGCGGAATAATCGCATAGGAGCAAGAGAAGGAGAAAGATAAAAATAACTAAATACAGCAACAATGTTTGAGTGGATTTATTGACTTAATCCTTTTTTTCGTCATTTGATTTAGCGTTAATTAAAGCAAGCTTCTTCTTGTCTTTAAAATATTTTATTAAAACCAATATTATCTCCAATGCTTTAATTAGAAAAACCCAAACCCATATTGATTCAAAAAACGTGAATTTATTTATTCCATCACCCGTGGTGAGGCTATCTATTTGCATCAATATATTTAACTTAATCATTTTGTCCGGGTAAAAACCTGCCAATATTTGCACGTTCGCTTAAACACCATTTTGCACCATTGTATCCTTCCTTTGCATGCACCTCAAACTTGTCCCAGCTGAGTGAATTTAACTTTCTAACAATCTCCCCATTATCCAAAACAACCCTGCCTATTTCTACTATCTTATGCCACATGCTATAGCTAATTAAATTTTATACTTCTAAATATATTATAAATTCCTGGCCTCAATTTGACTTATTCCCAGATTAATTATTTTGGGGGAAACTCCAGTAAATTCAACATTGCTTCCAATTTTATTTATTTGTTCATATCCTTGCGGAATAACCATTGAATAGCGTTTTAGGCTTTTAAATGTTTTTTGTGCATTTGAAAGTCCTATTGTTCCGATAAAATTCAATATAATTATTGCGGTTCTCATTCTTTCTGATGGATTACATTTATGCTCATTGGTTGGATGCTGCTATTTATACCCCATCACGCTTTTCTAGCACCCTTTAGTGCCTTTTTATTGTTCTCGTACAACTGCCCTACAAAGGCTCTGAGGTGTTCTATGAAATCATCTGAACCCAATATGGTAATTTCATCTAAAAAGCCGAGCACAAAACGTGTAACTGGCTTTAGGTTGTTTACTTCAAGCGTTAATCGGTAGGTTTTGTTTTTATTGTCTGCCTTAATGTGTGGGATCACCATAGGATATTCTTGTTTTAAAATCACATAGGCTCTTAGGTTTAATAACAAATCAACCTTTAATTTTTGGTCATCAATGTTGGCAAATCCAAAGGCATCGGGTTGCTCAAAACGGTGCAATTCAGCGCACTCGAAATGTTTATCTGTAATCATGACAGAACCAATCCTTTCTAAGGAAAAGAGCTTGTTTTTCTTGCTAGCCAATTCGTACGCACAAAGCATTTGGTAGTTATTGGTAAACTTAATGGGTTCAATAATTCTATTGCTAATATTATTGGAATTGGCAGAAAAATATTTTTGCAACACAACCTGCTTTTTTTGCGCTATGGCTTCGTTTATTTGAGCTGCCAGCTTACTGTTGTTTGCATTGATAATGTGATTTGCCTCTAAATCTATTTCCGATTTAACAAAAATTTTCTTTAAGATGCCATCCTTCAGCGCACTGTTTTTGGCACTGCTTAACACTAGCTCTTTAATAAGCGTAGCTTCTTCTAGGGTAAAGTAATCATCTGCTCCATCATCATCAATGGAAATAGCATACTTGTTGTTTTTATCTTTTTGTATATCAAAGCCAATTTCGGCCATTAAATCAAGGTACCTGTAAACCGAGCGCTCAGTAATATCCAGCATAACTGCAATGGTACGTGTAGATTTAGCGGGTGCTTTTTTCAATAATGAAATGAGCTTGAATACTCGCAGGATTTTGTGTTGGTTTAACATAGGCTAAGAAATGTTACGACAAATAAGGACAATATTATTTTAAGCACCAAGCCATTGACCCAAGTTGACAAAAAAATATTGTGTCTTTGTACAAGATTATTTCAGCACATGAAAAAACTGTTACTTTTTCTTTTACCAATTTGTGGCTTTGCAAGAGAAAGCAAAAAAATCATAGTGCAAAAATGACTAAATACTATTTCAATACCTCAATAGCCATTTTAATGAAAGCTGCATTTTTGTTATAATTTAATATTTATTGAGTTTCGGCACCGCTTTACCTATTATATAAAATTACCCTTTCACAAACAAATACTAAGAAAAAATAACCCAACAAAACATGAAAAAAATGATTCTGTTATGAGTAGTTGAATTATCGTCCCACACCGATAGCAGAGAGAGTGATTATTATAATATTAAATTATCTCAACGTCGTTCAAACAGTTGTGTAAATTATATAATAGCCAAAGGTATTCCTAAAGAAAAAATAGTAGCCAAAGGCTATGGCGAAACTCGCCTAATCAATCATTGTTCCAATGGAGTTGATTGTACTGAAGAAGAGCACCAACTTAATAGACGCACCGAACTTAAAATTCTCTTGCCTGATAGTCAGTTAGAGCAGGAGTGACCCTCCCTAAAACCCTCTTTTTTTTCGTGGCCTAGCAATGCCTTTACGATCGTATACGGCCTCGCCGTCCCAAATAAATGAAATGGAATCTAATGTGTCAATTCTTTCTTGAGATAGCAATCCTTGTTTCCTATACCGCCGCTGCATATCCAACCAGCCGGCCAATTTTTTATAGTCCTTCTTGATTTCTTTTTTAAATACCATAAAATGCCCAAACTTCTTTTTAAATTGAATCAACTCCTCAAACATCAATTCCCAAGCTGTTATCGGTTTTCTGTGAAGATCAATGTTTAAGGAACCCAAAAGTTTAATTTGGGCTGCTGTAAGTTTCCCCTTTTCAAAATAAACCCGTTGCGCATATATCCAATTCTCGTAATTTAAATCCTTTATAATCTGATAAGGAATTTTCTTTTTATACTGAATGTATAGTTTTTTGAGTCCTTCAAATTGTTTAATCCACCTAGATTGCATCGGTTTCCAATCAAAGTCTAGTTGATTTAGCAATTTTTTTCGCTCCTTTAACAATGTTTTTTTGTTATTTAATACCCTCTGTGAAATAACCCAAAATGCTATTTCCGGATAAGCCTTAGCACCTGGCGAAGTATGCCCATTTATTTTTTTAAATTCAATGAGCTGTTGGTACATTTCTTGCCAAGTAGGTTCCCACCTGCCAAATTCAAATTCCAAGGCATTTAAACGCTTGATTCGTTCTTCATTTTGTTGCTCTGGTCTGCGCCTCAAATTATGAACCCATTTGGCAAGGGGAGGGTTTAATTTATAAGATTGCGGCACTCTACAATGGCCATGTTCCTTTTTAAATTCAATCAACTCATTGTAACGCAAATCCCATTTTACATCCCTAAAATTTAACCCTTGAACCTTGTTTAAAAAGAAATTTAATTGCTCCTTTCTTTCTTTTCCAAGTGTATTTACCGACCACCTTTGCTTAAAGAACCATTGCCTCAAGCCACTGTTCTCAGTATCTTTGAGGTCAATCATTACATGAGAATGTTTAAGGTAATAGTTGTTTAGTCGCTTATACATCGCCTCCCAGCTAGTATCCTCAAATTTCCAATCAAAATTGATTTGGTTTAAAAGCCTAAAATGAACCTTAGTTAAATTCATTTTAGAGGTGCGCTGAACAACGGTCCAATAGGCAAGTTCAGCATCATTTTCCCATTCAAAGGGTACATTGCAATGCCCGTTTTCCTTTTCAAATTTTTGGAGCTTCTTGTAGTAATACTCCCAGCTTTTCTCGAGTTTAATATTTTTAGGTAGCATTTTATCGAAGGTCAACATTTATATTTAAAAATCAAAATGGATAAAAGACATTTCAATAATCATCCTATCCCCCTCGGTCGCCGAAGCCCCAAATCAGGAGACCCATCTCCCTTCTCCAAGTCACCACATCTTCTTTCTCCATCTCCAAATCTCCCCTTCTCCAAGTCACCACATCTTCTTTCTCCAAGTCACCACATCTCCCCCTCTCTTTCTTCTCTTCCTTCCCTTTCTCCTTCCTTTTCCCTTTCTTTGCTTCATCAATGAAAATCCTTCAAATATTTAATCGCTTCCCGTGGCCGCTTAAAGACGGCGGGGCATTGGCAAATTTCAATGAAAGCAAAGGTTACCAAGAAGCTGGGGTTGAACTTACTATGGCTGCCCTAAATACCGAAAAGCATTTTGTTGATTATGATACTTTGCCAGAGCAAGTAAAGGCCATGGCAGATATTCATTTAACCTATATCGACAATAGGATCAAAGCGCAAGATGCCTTATTGAACCTATTTAGCAAGCGTTCCTACCATGTAGACAGGTTTATTAGCGACGAATTTGAAAAGCAACTCATTGATATTTGTAAGTCCAAAGAATTTGATGTAATAGTTTTTGAAAGTATTTTTGTTGCTCCCTACTTAGCCGCCATTCGCGCAAATAGCAAGGCTCCTTGTGTTTTACGCCAGCACAACATAGAATACAAAATTTGGGAAAATTTAGCGCAACATCAAGGCAATATTATTAAACATTCTTATCTTAGGTTATTGGCTTCAAGGTTAAAAAAATACGAGCTTTCTATGCTGAACCAATTTGATGGAATTACGGTTTTTACGCAAACAGATTTTGATACCATGTGCACTGATAATTGCAAGGTTCCTGTAGGCATTTTTCCTTTTGGGGTAAACACAGAAAAGTTAATCATCAACAAGGAAAACCTAGAAATGCCCAGCCTTTTTCACTTGGGTTCCATGGATTGGTTGCCAAATCAAGAGGCCATGAATTGGTTCATACAAGAGGTTTGGGCCGATATTTCATTGGATCACCCAACTTTACATTTCTATTTGGCAGGCCGAAATTTTCCTGTAGAATTTTATGATTACAATAACCAAAATAATATCAGAATTCTCGGTGAAATAGACAGTGCCATGCAACTCATGAACGAAAAGGCAATCATGGTTGTTCCATTATTTTCAGGAAGTGGTATCAGAGTAAAGATTATGGAAGGCATGGCTTTAGGTAAATGCATTGTGTCTACAAGTCTTGGTGCGCAAGGTATAGACGCTGTTGATGGAGAGCATATTCTCATTGCCAATACGGCCGATGAATTTAAAGAGAAAATAGAATACCTTCTTAAAAATATAAGTGAAATTGAACGAATTGGAAACAATGCAACAAATTTTGTGAGGTTAAATTACGACAACAAGGTGCTTATACAAAAGAAACTAGATTTTTACCGCCAATTAACGCCAAACTCATAATGCGCGTTTTGTTAACTACGCTCAATGCCAAATATATTCACATGAATTTGGCCATTCGTATTCTTTACGGTTTGAACCAAAAACACAAAGGTTTGGAATGGAAGGAGTTTGCCATAAAGGAAGACCCCAATGAAATTGCCAATTCATGCAAAGAATATGAAATAGTGGCCTTCAGTTGCTACATATGGAACATTACCCATACATTAGCTGTAGCAAGGCTTTTAAAAGAGATAAATCCGGGCATTAAAATTTTGCTCGGCGGACCAGAAGTGAGCTATGATTGGAATGATGTAATTAAGTTGCCAGAAGTAGATTTTATCATTGCTGGTGAAGGTGAAATTCCTTTTGCAGAATTTTTAAATCAATATCCAAATATATCTAGCATTGGTAATTTGGTTTATAAGGAAGATGGGAAGGTAAAATACACTCCTTCGGCCGAAAGCTTTGATATCAATAATTTAGCCGACTTTAACCCATACCTGTTTGAACCAACCGAAGCCATAAAAAACAAAGTAAGCTATATGGAAACCTCCAGGGGTTGCCCGTATAAATGCGAGTTTTGTTTAGCGAGTTTAGACAACAAAGTGAGGTACCTGCCTACAGCAACTATCAAAGAAAATTTGTTGTTCTTAATGGAGCATGGTAAGGTGATCAAATTCTTGGATAGGACCTTTAATGTTAAAAAGGATTTCACACTCGATATTTTCCAATTTATTTTGGATCACCACAAACCTGGTAATGTGTTTCAATTTGAAATCACTGCCGATATAGTGCATCCCGATATTATTAAGTTCATACAAGAGAAAGTCCCCAAGGGTTTGTTTCGCTTTGAGATTGGCATACAAACCGTAAATCAAAAAGCCAATTTAGAGGTTAGTAGGAAGCAGAATTTTGAAAAGACAAAGGGAGTTATTTTGCAATTGCAAGATTATTTAGAAATGCATCTCGACTTAATTGTAGGTTTGCCATTGGATTATATTGACGATATTGCTTATAGCTTTGAGCAAGTGTTTGCCTTGCATCCACCAGAGCTGCAATTGGGTTTCTTGAAGTTTTTGAAAGGAACACCCGTCCGTGAAAAATATGAGCAATATGGTTTTCGGTTCCACCCAAATCCGCCTTATCAAATAATTGAAAGCAACTATTTGAGCAAGGATGAATTGATACAAGTTACCATGTTGGAAGAGGCAATGGAATTGTATTGGAACAAAAAGCGTGCAATACATACCATGCTTTATGTGGAGTCGTTAGGTGGCATGTTTCAGTTCTTTTCTGAATTAGGCGTTTGGTTCAGCCAGCGAAGCCATTTTCACAAACATACCCTTGATGAAAGCTTTGAAATACTGGCCTCATTTTGCTTGCATAAATACCCTAACGACCAATATTTACAGGAGTTGATAGCCATTGATTATTACTTGCATTTTAAGGTCAAGCCCAAAACCATGTTTTTGGAAGAGGTAGATAGAACACTTAAATCACAAGCAATTTCGGAGCTCAAATTGAACCAACATTTGTATAGGTTTATTGTACTTCCTATTGGTTTTAATTTTACTCATTTTATTAAAACCAATCAAATATTGCCTGAACCAAATGTGGTTGTGATGCAATATTCTGGCACAAGTAAAGCCACATTTGCTGGAGAATTAAAGCTCGAAAAAGAATTGGCCTAAGTTTGTTTTAGCTGCTAAAAATATTGCATCTTCGCAGTATGTCGTCGCATCACGTTGTTAGAGATACCCAAGAACCTGCATTGATCATTGCCAATGGCGAAGCTTGCAGCATGGATTTGTTGAACCAATTGTTGGAATGGAGTCCGACAGTAATGGTATTAGATGGCGCCTTACAGCGCGTTTTAGAGCTAGGTATTAAGATTGATATTGTGTTAGGCGATTTTGACAGAGAGCATCATCCTGAGCAATTTTTGGCTCACCAACAACCTGTAGAAATTATACATACGCCAGATCAAAATAAAACAGATTTAGAGAAAGGAATAGATTTACTATTGAGTAGAAATCACAAAGCGATTAATATTGTTTGGGCAACAGGCAGAAGGGCAGATCATACCATCAATAATGTAACAAATTTGGTGAGGTATAAAGGTGAAGCAACATTGGTGATGTATGACGATTATTCCAAAATTTATTGCTTGCCAAATTCGTTTGATAAATGGTATGTGAAAGGAACGCCAATCTCTTTAATTCCAATTGGAGTCGTTAAAGGCATTACCACTCAGGGTTTAAAATACAACCTTCACAATGAAGATTTAGCAATAGGGTTTAAATCGGGCAGTAGCAACGAGGCTTCAGTTGATGGCACAATTTCTATTCATTACCAAGAAGGTAATTTGTTAATGATGGAATGTTGGGATAGGTAATATAAAAAAGTGTCTCAAAATCTTTTATTAATAATACATCAACTTAAATTTAACTTTTTGTTGTTTAATTGTTAACTTTATTTTTCGAATTGTAAAAATTTCTTTTCCTAACTATTTGTTTAATTAGCGGTAACAATTTAGACACATAGCAACAACACTTTTGATGGGTAAAATTTATTATCCATGAAAATATTTTTCCAATTCAAATGTGTGTTATTATTCGCATTGCTCTTAGGATTTCAAACTAACAGTGAAGCGCAAATTAGAGCCCAATTATTGGGGCGTTATTCCATTGGCACTTACAATAGCAATGGGGGAGTGGCAGAAATTTCTGCATTCGACCCAGGCTCAAAACGTATGTTTGTAATCAATGGTCCTGATACCAGTATAAAGATTGTTGACATGGCAAATCCAGCTTCACCAGCATTGGTTTCAACCATATCTGTTAAGCCTTATGGTATTGATGTAAACTCAATTGCATGTAACAAAAGAGGATTAGTTGCCATGGCTGTTGTTGATTCAAATGGCAAAACAAATCCGAGTAGCATCGTCTTCCTAGATGTTAATGGAAGTTTCATTAACAAGGTTAAAGCAGGTGCCAACACAGATCATATCATCTTTACCCCTAATGGTAACAGGTTATTGTGTGCCAACGAAGGTGAACCAAATAATGGTTACACAATCGATCCAGAAGGGTCTATTTCTATCATTGATGTAACGGGTGGTGCTGCTTCACTA
>CAMCJW010000119.1 GCA_945875195.1 Chitinophaga pinensis
ATTTTGTTTTTTTACCCATTATTCATTTTTGCTATCATGGTGGATTTAAAAGCGCTCAATCTGGCCATGTTTTTTTAACCGCTAGGATGCTTGAAAGTGGCGCCATGAAAGCTGTTTTGGATGATCATTGTGCCACAAAAAACAATGTCTTTTGTGCTTATAAAGATAGCTTGCCCAATAATGGTTCTGATTTTCTTTGGTTGCCAGAAAGTATTCTGTATAAATTAGGTGGTTGGGAAAGTAATGAGCAAGAATTCAAAGAACTCAACAAAACAATACTCCAAACGCCAAAATATTTGGGCATTTATTTGAGCCACTTTTTACGGGTTTTAAAGTTTCACTTATTAGAACATAAAATAGGAGAGGAGTTAATTGTTTTAGGCGCTAATTCGCCTCCAGGATGGGAAATTGGTGCCCATTTTAAATCGGAATTGCCACAACTCATTGCCTCAAAACAAGCAAACGGTTTTTGGTATAATAAATTAAACGGTTTGAACCAATTAATAGAAATAGTTTTAATTTTATCCATACTTATTAGTTGCTATCTGCTATTATTTACCCACTCTTCTGCTTATTTAAAGATTTTTTCTGTCTGTTTCTTTTTTGTTTATTTAGGTAATATATTGGCAGTTTGTATAGCCTCGTCGGGAAGCAGGTATAATGCAAGGTTAGATTGGTTATTTGTATTTTTAGCAATTCTCTTGCTTATTGAAAATAGGATTATAACAGCTCAGAGAATGTCAAATTAATCTATTAATATGCTACTTTTATTTCTGTTCAATGTTTTTCAATGTTTATTTATGCTTGTCATTTCTTTATTTACATCAGTTTACTAAATTGCGCAGTAATTTAATCCTATATGTACGTAATAAAATTTGGAACCGACGGTTGGAGGGGAATCATTGCTGATGAATTTACCGTTGAAAATGTAAGAAGAGTTGCGCAAGGAACCGCAGATTATGTTAAGAAGAATCTTGCAAATAATTTGAGTATTGTACTAGGTCATGATTGCCGTTTTGCCGGTGAGTTGTTTGCTGAAAATACTGCAAGAGTAATGAATGCAAATGGCATAAAAGTGATTATGGCAAAAGGCTTTGTATCTACACCTATGGTAAGCTTAGGTGCAGTAAAACATGGAGCAGCATTAGGAGTTATCATTACTGCATCTCATAATCCTGCCTCCTATAATGGGTTCAAGTTAAAAGCGCATTATGGCGGTCCAAGCAGTCCTGCCGTAATTGATGCCGTTGAACAAGCTATTCCAGCAACACTAACTCTTGCTTTAAAATCTCATGCAGAAAATATTGATGCAGGCATGGTTGAGTATGTTGATTTAGAAACCATGTATGTGAATGAGGTGGAAAGTAAATTTGATTTAAAAACCATCAAAGATAGTAAAATGGATTTTGCCTATGATGCTATGTATGGCGCTGGGCAAAATGTAATGCGTAGAATTTTTCCAGAAATAACTTTATTGCATTGCGATTACAACCCCGGTTTTGATGGTCAGGCGCCTGAACCAATAGATAAAAATTTAGCTGAGTTTAGAGAATTAATAAAGGTAAGTGGTGATATTGATTGCGGCTTGGTTACTGATGGAGATGCAGATAGAATTGGGCTTTATAACAAAGCTGGAAGGTTTGTAGATTCACATCATATTATACTTTTGTTGGTGCATTATTTACACAAATACAAGGGCATGGAAGGCAAAGTAATTACTACCTTTAGTGCTACTAACAAGATTACCGAATTGGCAAAAGCTTATGGTTTACCCGTTGAAATAACCAAGATTGGGTTCAAATACATTTGTGAGAAAATGGTTACAGAAAATGTATTGGTTGGGGGTGAAGAAAGCGGTGGTATTGCTATAAAGGGTTTTATTCCAGAGCGTGATGGTATTTGGATAGGCCTTACTATATGGGAGTTTATGGCTAAAACAGGTAAGAGTTTAGACGATTTGATTCAAGAGGTTTATGATGTAGTTGGTAGTTTTGCAATGGGTAGAATTGATCTTCATATTACCGAGGAAATAAAACAAAATGTTTTGGCCAATTGTAAGGCTGGAAAATATACCAACTTTGGTTCATACAAAGTAGAAAAAACAGAAGACTTAGATGGCTTCAAATTTCATTTAGGCAATGGCGAATGGGTGATGATAAGAGCGAGCGGAACTGAGCCAGTTTTACGTGTTTATAGTGAAAGTGATACCGATGAAAATGCTGCTAAGATTTTGGAAGCTACGAGAGCGGTTTTGTTGGGATAGCCCTTCGACAAGCTCAGGGTGACCTTCCCTTCGACAAGCTTAGTGCCACCGGTGGCTGAGCCTGTCGAAGCCTGCTTCTATGGAAAGGCATTTCAATCAAAATTCTGCATACCCGAATAACACTTCGACAAGCTCAGTGACCGGGACTTCGACAAGCTCAGTGACCGGGTTTTTGACGAGCTCAGTGACCGGGTCTTTGACGAGCTCAAGTTGCCTACTTTAGGATAGCTATTTTGCCTTGGGAGCCTGCTAGTGCTACTAGTATGCCTTTCTTGGCTTTGCCCACTACATTAAAAGAAACATCAGAGATTTGCGATTTTTTATTGGAAGTAGTTTGATCTACATTGTTTAAATCAACACCCTTGGTGCCACAAGTGACAAAGTTTTCGCTGGATATTAACTCTACCGCGGAACGATAATCGCTGTAAAATGGTTTTTGGTTCAACAATTCAAGGCCATCTTTACTATAGGTATAAGAGTAACACCCTTGTTGTACTTTAGCGGTATCGTTTGCATAATCGCCTCCTACAACAATGATATGATTTTTGTTGAAAGTGAATGAAAAAGCACCCTGACTAGCCTTTCCTTGTGTCATGAATTTAAGCTCAAAGCGTTGGTATTTTTTATCTATTTGAAGCCAATGAAAATTACTGAAAGTACCACCAGTTACAAAAGCAATACTGTTTTTGGGCATACACCTAAAGCAGGTGCCAGATGCGGCAAACAGTGATTCTCCTTTTTCTGCCCTTGGGCGCATGGAGGTATCCATTGGGTGCCAAGTGTTGCCACCATCAATGGTTTTGTACAAAACAAATCTTTCATCAATAGGGTCGCCAATAACCATGCCTTTATTTTCATCCCAGAAATCCATTGCGTCTAAAAACATTTCCTTTCTTTCATCTTCGAAAACTTTTTTCCAAGTTGTACCCCCATCAAAAGTTTTTAAAATATAGGATGGAGAGCCACTCCCCATTATAACGGCCATGTCTTCATTAAAAGCTTCAATATCCCTGAAGTCGGTTTTTTCAAAGCCAGGAATGTTACTGATGCTAAAAGATAAACCTCCATTAACACTTTTGGCAAATGTACCTTTGCTGCCGCTAACCCAAATAACTTTATCATTCACAACACTTAGGCCTCTAAATGATATTTTTGAAAGGGCTATGCCTTTAGGATTGATAAAACGGGAAGAATCGAGCAAGTCTATATTTTGGTAGTTTTGACCCATTAAATTTTGACTAAAAATAAGCACTACGATTACAAATAGTTTCCTGATTATCATTGTGCTAAAATAATAGTTAATTTAACCTTCATTTAATTGTTTTGCACAATTATATCTGTTCATAATAGTCAATGGAAATCATTTTTTTTGATCCAAAAATGAATAGGTTCAAACCGTTTTGTTCTATACTCAACTATATTTGTGTACAACAAAAAATAGTAGGATAAAAGAAGTTATGGCAAGAATAAAATTACAGTTACCCGATAACTTTTCATTTTCGGTAAAAATACCTGTTCGCATTTCCGATTTAAATTATGGCAATCATATGGCAAACCATGTTTATTTGGAAATGATTCATGAATCAAGGATGCAATTTTTTGCTCAGTTTGGCTATTCTGAGAAGGATTTGGCAGGTGTTGGCATTATAATGGGAGATGTTGCTATTGTGTATAAGCAGGAATGTTTTTATGGCGATATTTTAACCATCGAGGTAGGGGTTGCAGATATTGGCTTGAGAAGTTTTGATTTGCTTTACCGGTTTTTGAAGCAGGATGAGAGCCTAGTTTGTGAAGCAAAAACTGGAATGGTTTGCTTTGATTATGTTGCCAGAAAAACTGTAAATGTTCCAGAAGAATTTATCTTGAAAACAGGCAAATTGGGTTAAAAGCTTAAAATTATTTATTGCATTACTTATTCATTGAATTGAATAACTTGCATCAATAGAATTGAAGATATGGCAAAGAAGTTGAACGAAAAATTAAAGAGGCAAATACAACAAGTTTTTTCTGAAGCAGGAAGAAAAATATTGAACTACAAACAAGTCGCGAGAAAGCTTGATTTAGATAGTACAGAAGAGAAAAATGAGGTGTTACTAGCCATGAAACAATTGGCAAAAGACAAGGTAATTGAAGAAATTGATGCAGGCAGGTATGTAACTTTGTTTGTTCATCAGTTTATAACAGGAAGAGTTGATATGACCCAACATGGAACTGCTTATGTAAAGCGTGATGATGGCGAAGAGGATGTGTTTATCGCAGGTGAATACAAACACACTGCACTGAATGGTGATAAGGTTAAAGTATCCTTATTTGCACACCAAGTAAATGGCAAACAAAGTGGCGAAATTATTGAGGTGATTGAGCGTTCCAAATCTGTTTTTGTTGGTGTATTGCAAGTGCACTATAATTATGCATTTTTGATCCCAGATGATAAAAAAATGCACATCAATATTTTTATCCCCAAAGAGAAAATTGGAAAGGCAAAGCAAGGGGATAAGGCAATTGCAAAAATCACTGAATGGACTCCTGATGAAGAAAATCCATTTGGTGAAATCATAGAAGTATTGGGCAAACCAGGTAATCATGAAACCGAGATGAATGCCATAGTTGTTGAATACGGCTTTGCAACGAGCTTTCCTGCAGAGGTAGAAAAAGAGGCAGAAAAAATCCCTTTGAAGATTCCAGCTGATGAGATAAAAACCAGGCGAGATTTCAGAAAGACACTTACTTTTACCATAGATCCTGAAGATGCAAAGGATTTTGATGATGCCATTTCTTTTGAAATTTTAGAACAAGGAAAATATGAGATTGGTATTCACATTGCAGATGTAAGTTACTATATCCCTGAAAATAGCAAGTTAGATGAGGAAGCTTTAAAACGTGCTACCTCTGTTTATTTGGTAGATAGAACTATTCCTATGTTGCCTGAAAAGTTAAGTAATGGAGTTTGTTCCTTGCGGCCCAATGAAGATAAGTTAACATTTTCTGTTGTGGTGCACATGAATGAAAAGGCTGAAGTATTGGATACTTGGTTCGGCAAAACGGTGATACATTCTCAAAGGCGTTTTACATACGAGGAAGCTCAAGTAAGAATAGAAACCAAGGAAGGTGATTTGGCCAATGAGCTTAATTTATTGAATGAATTAGCAAAACTACTCAAAGAAAAAAGGTTTAAAAAGGGTGCCATTAGTTTTGAAACCCAAGAGGTGAAATTTAAGTTGGATGAAAATTTTAAGCCAATAGATTTATTTATAAAAATACGTAAGGACGCACATAAATTAATTGAAGAGTTTATGTTACTCGCCAATAGAAAAGTGGCTGAATACGGAAATAGCCTTGGTAAAGGCGAGCACAAGAAAACTTTTGTTTATAGAATTCATGAAGAACCAAATGAGGATAAAATTAAGTTGTTTAATATTTTTGCCTCTCGTTTTGGGCATAAAATTTTAACACAAAGTCAAAAGAGTATTTCGCAATCTTTTAATCAATTATTGATTGATGTGGAGGGTAAACCTGAGCAAAATTTGATTCAAAGCCAGGCTATCAGAACCATGAGTAAGGCCTATTATGGCACAAAAAAATCTATGCACTATGGTTTGGCTTTTGATGATTATACCCATTTTACTTCGCCTATCAGGCGATACCCAGATTTAATGGTACATCGACTTTTGTTTAACTATTTAAATAAGGGTGCCAATGCAAACATGCCACATTATGAAGATATGTGTAAGCAGTCTTCACAAATGGAAGTTAAAGCTGCTGAGGCAGAAAGAGCCTCAGTAAAATTTAAACAAGTTGAATATATCAAAGATTTTATTGGTGATGAATTTGATGGTATTATTTCGGGTGTAACTGAGTGGGGTATCTATGTTGAAATTAGTCAGTACAGGTGCGAAGGTTTAATGCGCTTATCAAATATGGGTGATGATTTTTATGATTACGACTCAGGTAATCAATGGATCATTGGAAGAAGAAATAGAAAGAAATTTCAATTGGGCGATCAAATAAAAGTTATAGTAGTTGCGGCCGACATTTTTAAACGTCAGGTTGATTTAAGTTTGGTAGATGATGGTGTAAAACAATCGTTTAAAAAAGATTGGGATCAGGAAAAGAAACGAAGAGATAAAAAAGGAAAAGGGGCGAAAAAGGGGAGAAGAAGGTAGTATTTAAATAGTAAAAGACGGTAAATTGGTTAATCATTTGATTTTTTGAATAAATATTAATATTATTGATTGATGGAATTTGAGAAGGCCCGCAAATACATACTTGATAGGATTGAAAAGGAATTGCCTTCCTTTTTGTATTACCATAGTTATACCCATGTTTTAGATGTGTATGACAGCGCACAAACACTTGCAGCACTGGAAGGATTTACCGGAGAAGATTTAACCTTACTAAAAACTGCAGCCTTATTTCATGATGCTGGGTTTATTATCCGCTTATTCGATCATGAAATTGTTGGTTGTGGTATTGTGAGAGATACCTTGCCAGAGTTTGGCTATAATCAATCGCAAATTGATAAAATCTGCGGAATGATTATGGCTACAAAGATTCCGCAAACCCCTCATAACAAACTTGAGGAAATAATTTGTGACGCGGATTTAGATTATTTGGGAAGGGATGATTTTAATAAAATTGGAAATTCTTTGTTCAGAGAATTGAAACACCAGGGCCTAATCAATAATGAGGAAGATTGGAACAATTTACAATTGAAATTCCTCAGCAAACACCAGTATTTTACAAAAAGTGCAAAAGCACTCCGACAAGCAACCAAGGAAGCTCACTTATTAGAAATTAAAAAAATAGTTGAATCTTATAAACATTAAAAGTAAATGACAAAACCTGTAATTTTAGTTCCAACCGATTTTACACCAGTTGGTGATAGCGCGGTTGCATATGCAAAACAATTATCAAAAATATTGAGTGCAAAAGTTGATTTGTTGCACGTAGTGGCTAAAGAAAAGGAAACTGTTTTGGCCAAAAGTAACTTGCAAGCCTTGGTAACTAATCTAAATCAAGAGGGCATTGATGCTGATTCATTGGTTGAAACAGGAAATATATTTGATGATATTGGTAAGGTAGCAGAAAGACTTCAGGCAAGGTTAATAGTAATGGGTACACATGGTGTTAAAGGGATGCAACACATGATGGGCTCAAAAGCTTTGAAGGTAATTACCAATTCTGATGTGCCTTTTATTGTTGTTCAGAAGAAACCAATGAAGGCTGAAGGCTTTAAAAATATTGTTATACCCGTTGACTTTAACCAAGAGGTTAAGCAAAGTATTAAATATGCTTGGGAAATAGGCAAGTACTTTCAAGCTAAAATTCACATTGTTTTTGTAAAAGAAAAAGATCCTTTTATTGCAGCTAAAATTGAACGCAATATTCCCTATGCACAAGAATTACTTCAGGAAAATAATGTAGCATTTGAAATAACCGGAATAGAGAAAAATGATTTTACCAAAGATGTGATTGATTTTGCCGGAAAAGTAGATGCAGACTTAATTACAATAATCAATAACCATGAAAATATTTTCACCTATTTTGGTGGTTCTTTCGAGCAAAGTATTATTGGTAATAAATTAGAGATACCTGCCTTAGTAATTAATCAAATTGCGTCTAAATCTGCCTACAGTTTTAGCATTTATTTTGGTTAAGAGTGCCAATCATTTCTTCTGGTTTTTTAGGCAATAAATTTTGGCGAAATGCACATGCCGAAACTATACTCCCAAGTGTATTACGTAAAATAAATATTTCCTATCAAAGGGAGCGTTTTACTTTAGCAGATTCAGATTTCATAGACCTGGATTGGGTTAAACAAAAAAAGCCTAATTTATTAATTCTTTTTCATGGTTTAGAAGGGTCGTCGCAATCTCAATATATTAAAGGATTTGTAAATACTTTTTCAAAGCAAAATTTTGATTGTTGTGCTGTTAATTTCAGAAGTTGTAG
>CAMCJW010000120.1 GCA_945875195.1 Chitinophaga pinensis
ATAAGTGGCAATAATTATTGATATTTTAGGCTCTTTACGCAACATAAGAACTTTTACAATCGGCAATTGCATGGCTAATTGTTGAACCTAAAATTTTCTCTGAATTAAATCTATACTCAATTAACTCCTCTGCCGACATTCTAGAAAGATTTAACACATCTTTCATTTTATCACATAAATCAACGGCGTTTAAAGACTCAAAAAACACAGTTAATGGACTTTCAATTTCTCTGTTTACAGGAATATCAGAGAGTACTACAGGAATTCCCATACCAAGAGCCTCGTATACCGCTCCCCCACCAGGACCACCTTCAAACAAGGTTGGTTGAATAACAGCTTTGGCATGATACATTAGACTTTTCTGCTCTTGTTTTGAAATATATCCTGTAAAAATCAAGTTATTTTTTATTCCTAATTTCTCAATTTGGATATTAAGCAAATCTATGTATGCTGGATTACGATAATCTTTCATTTCCCCAGTGCAGACAAGACTAATAGCAGGATTTGTATTAATAAACAAAGCCATGGCATCAAAAAGAGTGTTATGGTTTTTATGTTTCCAAAACTGGTTTGAAACCAAGAAATAATCTTTGGTTAAATTATATTTCTGAACCAAATCTCCTAATTCGTATACGTTTAAATCGAATAGTGGAGTAAACGGTAAGGCAACAATTTCAGATTTGGTATGATGATAAAATTGAGCAATATCATTTGCAACACTTTTTGCATTTACTATTACAAAAGTTGCTTCAGAAAGAGTAGTTCCAAACTGTTTATTGCGCATTTGAATATCCTTCTTAGAAAACCAATCTGGTAAATATTTATGCTGAAAATCGTAAATATACCCAATCCAAGGAATTGGAAAATTGGGACCCAAACTTTGAAAGCAAGGAATAATTATTTCGAATTTATGTTGAATACAAATTTGCTTAAATGCGGAAAGAGTATCTTTATAATAAACCCATTCAAAAGAGCCTTCATTGGAAAAGGATTGTTTTAAATTAGTAATATTTAAATTAGGGGCAATTATGTTTTTTTTTATTATTGGAAACACTACCTTTTTTATAGAATATTTAATTTGGGATTGCATTGTAGGAATTGGAACCAGAAAAACCAATTCTATCCTTTCTTCTTTTTGAATTTGTTTTAACCCTCTAAGCAAAATTCTTAAAAAATCAATTCCCCCACCCCAATCCATAAAGAATTTAGCATGAATTCCAACCTTCATATTCTTAATATATTAAGCTTTTGAGCAGGTACGCCAACATACACACCTGGCTCCATAATAGATTTTGTAACTACAGCACCTGCTCCAATAATAGCATTATCACAAATACTTAATCGCTCTAGTATTACAGCACCTGTTCCAATAAATACTCCACTACCTATTGTTACATTTCCAGAAACGTGCACTCCTGGAGAGAGTGTACAAAAATCGCCAATAGAGCAATCGTGGCCAATTGTACAATTTAGATTCACATGAACATGAGAGCCTATTTTAATATCTGTTGTAAGTGTAGAACCTGCACAAACAATGGATCCTTGGCCAATTATCACTTTCCCTTCTCGTGCGTCAAAATTCACTTTAGGATAAATAATTGTTGGAAAAATAAATTGTGAATATTGCTTAATATTTTCAAAAATTTTCTTCTTTAAAGTGGGTGATCCAACAGCAATAAGAGCCTGAACTTCCTCTCCAACAGCTAGGGTATTTATGAAATCATCTTCATTTAAAATTCTTTTCCCATTTATTCTCTCTCCCACGTTATCCTTTCCAATAAAGCAGGTCGCAAGTAATTCTTTTGAACCACCTGCTAGATGTATTTCATGTAAAAACCAATCAACTTCCTTTGCAAAACCTGCTGATCCAAAAATAACGCTCATGTATTTACAATTGATTAATGATGCTACAAATTAAACCCAGCTCCTTGTCGCTTAATCCCGGATAACTTGGAAGATTAATACCTCTCCAACCTAAATTTTCGGCAATAGGTATTTTTTGAAATTTCTGAGAGTACATTGGCATAGTATGAACGGGGTAAAAAAGTGGACGAGTTTCTACTCCTTCCTTCGCTAAATTTTCTCTTAAAGCGTCTCTTAAGATTGAATCGGGAGTTAAAATACTGCACATCCAGTAAGAGTGAGTAAGGCCAGCTTTTTCTTTGTGAAATTCTATTTTAGGGTTTATAATATTTTGCTCATAGAATTTTGCTATTTCTCTTTTACGTTCCAAAAAACCACCTATTTGCTCTAGTTGAGCCAAACCAATTGCAGCACAAATATTAGTCATACGGTAATTATATCCAATCACATCATGCCAATATTGGCGGTGTTTAGCTAGACCCTGTCCTTTGAAATGTACCGACCTATCAAACAAGGTTTCGTCGTTTGTAACAACCATTCCTCCTTCACCTGTTGTAATAGTTTTATTACCATAAAAACTAAAGGTGCTGATATCGCCATAAGTTCCAACATGTTTATCACCATATTTTGAACCCAATGCTTCTGCACAATCTTCAATTAAAAACAAACCATTTGTTTTACAAATTTCGTTTATAAGCTCAATTTCGCATGGATGCCCGTACAAATGAACAGCCATAACTGCTTTGGTTCGAGCAGTAATTTTACGCTTTAAATCTGTAGGATTCATTTGCCAAGTATCAGGTAAACTATCAATAAATACTGGTGTAGCTCCTACATACACAATAGCATTAACAGAAGAAATATAGGTCAAACTTGGAACAATTACTTCATCGCCCGGACCTATACCCAAGGCAATCATTGCCAAGTGCAAAGCAACTGTTCCATTTGAAACAGAGGCCGCATATTTTACACCTATAAAGTTAGCAAAGCTCGATTCAAATTCATTAATGAACTTCCCTTTTGAAGAAATCCAGTTTGTATCCAAACACTCATTAACATACTTCTTTTCGTTTCCGTTCAGTGCTGGTTGATAAACAGGTATTTTAATATTCATACGTTAAATTATTTATTCCAAATTTTGGTTGCTTTATTATTTATTAATAAATAATACTGATAAGGTGCTAAAAACGCTCCAGGCAAAATACAAATAATATTGGATAACAAAACTCCTTCACTACCCAATTCTAAATATTTACAAAAAAACAAAGACAATGGAATGCTTAACAAAGATAAAAAAATTGAACCAAAAAATTGAATTCTAATCTTACCAATTCCATTAATAAACAAGACAAAAATAGAACACCAATTATTTATGATTACAAATAATGCTGAAAATGCTACTAGAATAAAAGGTGCGTCTATTGTTTGTTTAATCCAAACTTTTAAAACAAATGGAAATAGAAACACAAACAAAATTATTCCCAAACTAAAAACACCCCAAAAAGAGATTAATTTTTTAACAATATTTCTAATCCAAGAAAACTCTCCCTTTAAATATGCCTCTCCAAAACCTGCCCACAATGGGGTCATAATTATTGAAAAACCTAATAAAGGAATACTGAAAAGTTTGTTAACCAAACTAAAGGTAGTAACTTCCATTGGACCAAAAAGCTGCGCCACTACCAAATTATTAGAGGTAAACATAAATATAGAGGCCAATTGAATAACAAAAAACTGAAGCCCTTTTGCAAATAAGCCTTTGGATAAAGAAAAATCAACAGAAGCAAAAGATGGTTTATATTCCTTGAAGCTGGTATTAAAAATAATATAAGAGGCAATTAATAATACTAAAATTGGAACCAGCATATTTAAGAGGCCAATTAATAGCAGCGAGTCTTGTTTAAGATAGCGCATAAATAACATTACTATAAGCAAAGAAACACTTGATAGCAGATCAATTAAACTACTCAACCCTACCCTATGGTTAGCAATTAAGGCAGTATTTATAATTGATAAGAAGAGCTTTACACAAAAGAAAAATAAAACCCCTTTAACCAAAAGTTCAATGGGTAATTGCGAAGAACTTTGAACGTTTAATATTCTATTCCAATTTAGAAAAGGATTGGCCAAAAAAAACACAACAAAAATTGTCGCCGCCATCATTCCTATTGTTGCGTAAGTAGTGCTAAGGTATTTTTGGGCCAGTAATTTTTCATTTAACGATATAGCCTGTGTAAACTTGTTTCTAAAGCCATTTGCTATGCCTAAATCAAAGAAATACATCCAACCAATAATTGATGAAATTGTTACCCAAATTCCATACGATTCTCTATCTAAAATTTCTAAGGAAACGGAAACCAGGTATAAGCCTGAAATTAAATTTAGGATTTTAATTAATCCAGAGGAAAAAATACTTTTAATTACTCCCTGACTTCGCTCATGCTGCTTATTTAAAATAGGAATTTTATTTAAACGCTTTTCCAAAATCTTACCTTTATTACCTAAAAATTAAAAGTTAAATTACCCTATTTTCCTTTTTTGAAAGAAAGCTTATCGTAATTATAAAAACGCCTATAAGGATAAATGCCATAAAGCCTAAGAAGCTATATACAGGCAGAGATTTGGTCTTTTTTTCTAAGGGCAAAATAGGTTCATCCACTACTTGAAACAACGGGCGTTCTTGGTCTAATGAAAACTTAGCAAATTCTCTATTTTTTAAAATTTCAACGTATAAAATATTCAACATTTCCACTTCTTTTCTCAATCTTAATTCATCTACTTTTCCACGGTATCTAAACACATTATAAGAATTATCAGAAGCAATGGCACTTTCATTCTCAGTGGACCTTAATAAGGCGCTAATTGAATCCGCTCGGAAGTTTAATAGCTCATAATTATTTTGTAAATTCCTCAACATTGATTCTGAGTAGAATTCTGACAACTCAAGATATACTCCACTAACAAATTTTTTGGCTAAATCTTCATTTCTACTTTCATAAGTAATAGAGATAATTCCATTACTTTGGTTACCATATAAAGAGTTCGCTTTTCTTTTTACAGATTCAACCTTAAATCTATTCGATAGTTTTATGGAATTAATTATTTGGTCTATAGCAAAGCTTTCTTGCTTACTAATTTTATCAAAACTAGTGGCCGTAAAGCCCTTAAAATTATTCATTAGAGTATCTGAGGCAAGAACTCCATTTAGCTTATAGGCCTCAATCATTTTGTCGCCAATGGCACCCGATTTATCATCCATTTTCTTAAGCAGAACGGTGCCTAATATTTTTTTTGTCGATAGCAGAAACATAATTCGATCATCTGTTACTGTTGGACCAGAGCTACCAATCCCTAACTGTCCGGCTATGGCACTTAAAGCGCTTACGTTTCCCGATTTCCCATCGTTTATAATAAAGCTTAATTGAGATATATAATAAGGCTTATAACTTACAGAATAATATACTCCAAGTATTAAACCAATAACACCAATAAATAAAATCGTTTTGGCTTTACTTTTTATAAAACTCAAATATTTATTTACCCAAATACCTATTGCTTCTATACTAATACCCCTGCTCATTGTATTATTTTGTTAAAGTAGAAATAATCAACAACATACTTGTTAGGCTGGTAGCAATAGTTACCACTTCTAAGACACTAACACCCTTGCGTGTTTCTTTAACAGGAATCACAATTTCAGAACCAGGTTTAACTTTAGGATACTTTTTAAAAAACAAATAGTTTTTGGTATCCTTTGCTGTTCCATTTGCATAAACTATGTAGGCCCGCTTTTTCATTGCTTGCGAACTAAAACCACCTGCCATCGAAACGTATTTTTTAAATCCTCGTCCGCCTTCATATTGCAATCTTACTGGGTAAAGAACCTGCCCCGAAACAAGCACTGTTTGCTGAACGGATGGAATCTCTAATATATCATTTTCCATTAAAAATAAATCACCCTTGGATCCTGGCTTCTTTAATATTTTTACCAAATCAATTCCAACAATATCTACTTTTTTTTCTATTTCACTTTCAATTTCCTCAGCAACTTTTGAAGTATCCTTACTCAATTTCTTCAATGCATCCCACTTATTTTCTTTTACAATCTTATCTATAAATGAATTACCTTTAGGTCTTATTAAAACCGCTCCTTCAACAAAGCCATTTGCGGTAATTCCTCCCGAACGCTTAACTACATCCGAAATTCTTTCATTTCCCTTTGCTAAAACATATACCCCTGGATACAAAACTTCACCACTAATTAAAACCTGCTTTTGCACTTGATATCCTGGTTGTACGTATATAGTAACTACATCATTTGGATTGAGGATATAATTGCTTTTAGAATCGTTTTTCAATTCCTTATTGATTGAAAAATTAAGTACTTTCGAAATTTCACTATTAGCATTTAACCTGTCAATTTCAAAGCTACGCTGGGCAACCTGAATATTTATCAACGAGGCCGATTCTTTTAATCCACCAGCCAATATAATTAAATCTTCAATATGCATGTTTTCTGCAAAATCATACTTACCAGGTTTCATTACAGGACCATTAATCGTAATTGAAGTAGCCTCTTTCATATCAATTTTTGAGGCTATGGTTATTTTATCTTCCCGCTTTAAGGCGATATCTCCTTTTTCGCTCATCATAGATTGAAGATCAACAGAGAGTATTTCTAGTGTATTGTCTTCTTTTTTTCTGAGTATAGTTGCCCTGCTCAAAAATGCATCTTCTTTTAATCCTTCCGCATTCTGAATCAATTTCATTAAGGTACTATTCCCTTCCAAACTAAAATAACCAGGACGAAAAACCGCACCTTCAATAGAGATTCTATTCTCAAATCTACTCAAAGTACTATCAATTGTAAAAACATCTCCATTCTGAGGTTTAAAGGTAGCAAATGCCAACTTATCAATGTCTGCAACGCTTCTTTGAGTTCCTGTATTTCTAATTACTTTAATTCTATTTGTATAAGCATTTGGGGTAAATCCACCCGCAAAAGCAAGTAAATTATTCAAACTTTCTTTTGGCAACATTTCATAAAATCCCTCTCGTTTCACAAATCCTTTTAATTCTACACGCGCATCATAAGGTTCAACCTTTATTACATCTTGATCTTTTAAATAAATATTCCCTTTGCTATTTCCATTAATTAAAAAATCATACATGTCAATTTTAACCAATAATTTATTGCCCCTGTATACTTTAATATTTCTAAATGACCCATTCAAATTTGGACCGCCCGAAGAGTACAAAGCATTAAATACGGTGGCTAAAGATGGCAATGAATATGTTCCGGGCAAATTAACTTCACCTAAGATAATTACTTTTATATTTCTAATGCTTCCTAAATTTACAGAAACAGATGTTTCACCACTAGCTATCCTTGGATATAATTTTACTAATTGATTTCTTATTTTTTGCTGTGCTTGGTCAACTGTTAAACCAAGTACCTGAACAGGCCCCAAATTTGGTATTCTAACATGCCCTTCTGGACTTACTTTTAATTGGTAACTTTGTTCAGAAAAACCAAAAATATCAATTAACAATTCATCGTCGGGGCCAATTTGATAATTCAATGGAGTTGCCATTTTCAAATTTGGTTCAAAACTTAACCTTGGGTTATTAAATAATTCTGATCCAAAAACCTTTGGCATTAAATTGTTGTAAGGTGTTTCGCCTTCCGTTTTGTCAAAAGAACGGTCAACTTGCCTTTTACCGGTGTTTTGACTCTCAGATTCAGATTTAATTTTCCCGCTTTTTTCTAACTCTTTTAAACGCAATTGCAGTTTCTCTATTTCACTACTAGGAAGATTTCGCTTTATCAACTCCTCCTCCATTTGGCTTTTGGTATAGCCACTTTCTAAAAATTGCTTGTTAAAATTTAACAATTTTTCATCACTCAATTCATCAACCTTTAAAGTCGACAAGTTTTGAGATTTGCCCAAGGCAGTTTGAGCCACAGAAAAATTTGAAGAAAAAAGAATAAAAAATAAAAGCACCAATACTGCCATTTTTTTATCCAATTTCCAACTTATTTCCTTCCAAATTCCAATATTCATTCAGCTTAATTTTTGGTGAGAGAGGTGCAAATTAGCCATTTCAGTCAATTTTTCCGCATAAAATTAGCATTCATACAACTTTTCTGCATTTTTAAAGCACTTCCCTTATATTCGTACCGCTAAAAAAATAAGGCTCGGTTTGAACCAAAACCCAGTTTTTCAACTAAAATAATGATCAAAAAATCTGGTTTTACTATACTATTCTCTA